>JACMMB010000023.1 GCA_014379305.1 Akkermansiaceae bacterium | reverse complement strand
TGGTTTGAACGGATTCGGGATTGAGGACATTGAGGAAACCGCCCTCGGCGGCATCCGGGTCCTCGACCATGAAAAGACGGTCGTAGAGACGGACTGTGGCCGTAGCGTCGGAACTCCCATCGACCCAATGGATCGCGGACTTGCAGGCGATCCCTTCAGGCGAATCCTTTCCTGTGGTGTTGGGCAAAAGTCTGGCACGCAGGAGGGTGACTCTCCCTTCGGCATCCTTTTCGAATCCAGTGCATTGGATGATCGGTCCGCCACGAAGACGTACGTAACGTTCGGGGCCGAGACGGAAAAATTTTTTCGGCGGATCCTCCATGAAATCCTCCTGCTCGATGAAGATTCCGGAAGAGAACTTCACCCGTCGATTTCCGAAGGATTCGTCCTGCGGATGGTTTGCGACTTCGAGGGCTTCGGCGGGTTCATCGGTGAAATTTTCAATGATGAGTTTCAGTGGATCGAGCACAGCCATGCGGCGTGGCGCGTGGGTATTGAGATGGTCACGGATGTCGAATTCGAGCAGGGCGATGTCGGTTGTGCCATTGAATTTGGTGATGCCGATGCGTTTGCAGAAGTGACGGACGGCTTCCGCAGGATAGCCCCGGCGGCGGATTCCGGAGATTGTGGGCATGCGTGGATCGTCCCAACCGGAAACGTGATTTTCCTTCACGAGTTGAAGCAGCTTTCGCTTGCTCAGGATGGTGTAGGTCAGGCTGAGTCGGGCGATTTCGATCTGGCGCGGGGCGGAGGGGACGGGGCAGTTCTGGATGAACCAATCGTAGAGCGGACGGTGGTTTTCGAACTCCAGGGTGCAGAGGGAATGGGTGATTTTTTCGAGCGCGTCTTCGAGCGGGTGGGCGAAATCATACATGGGATAAATGCACCACTGGTTGCCGGTGTTGTGGTGGGGGGCGTGCAGGATACGATAAAGGACTGGGTCACGCATGTTCATGTTCGATGAGGCGAGGTCGATTTTCGCGCGGAGAACGGCTTCGCCCTCCCCGAAGTCACCGGCGCGCATCTTGGCGAATTGGGCAAGGTTTTCATCAACAGAGCGATCGCGGAAAGCAGAGGGAGTGCCGGGTATCTGGACATTGCCGCGATGGAGTTTGATCTCATCCGGGCTTTCCTCGTCGACGTAGGCGAGGCCGTTGTTGATGAGGTGGATGGCGCAGTCGTGGAAGAAACCGAAGTAATTGCTCGCGAAATAGAGGTCATCGCCCCAATCGAAGCCGAGCCAGCGGACATCTTCCTTGATGCTGTCAACATATTCGGCCTCCTCTTTTTCGGGATTGGTATCGTCGAAGCGGAGATGGCATTTCGCGCCGCGGTGCTCTTGCGCGATGCCGAAGTTCAGGCAGATGGATTTTGCATGGCCAAGGTGGAGGTAGCCGTTTGGCTCGGGTGGAAATCGGGTGATCGTGGTCTGGTGTTTGCCGTCGGCAAGATCGGCGGCGATGATTTCGCGGATGAAATCGAGTTTTGGAGCGGAGGGTGCTTGCGCGTCGGGCATGTGTTGAGTGTAGGACGGATGGAAATGGCGGGGGAAAGGTTTTATGGCGTTTTTTCAGAAGCGGCCAAGCGTGGCTGAAACGGCGAGGATGGATTTATCCCCGGAACGGAGCGAGGATTTGCCGATTCGGGATGAGGGAAACAATGCCTCGAGGTTGGGATTTCTTGCCGGATCCGAAGTCAGGAAGGCTTCGGGAGTAATGGCAATTTTTCCACTGCTGAATTTTCCTCCCAATGGATCGACGTAGTTTAGATCAAAGCTTGTCGCATTCGAGGGCAGCGTTGCAACGGAAGTGATCGTTACGAAATGGCCTTGGATAGCGCTCCAGGTGGAGCCGCGCTTGACGAAGCGGCGGATGCTGAGGATGGGCGGGAAACCTTCGGCAAGGGATTGTACGAGGCGTGAATGCACGCGGCGAAGAAATTTTTGCTGGGATTCGCCCGGTTTCAGAAAAAGGGTTTCCTGTGAAAGCGCGGGTAGCATCTCCGTTTTGGAGATTTCGTTGGCGATGTCCCGCAGATCAGTAAGATTGACGCCGTTCCGACTCCAGCGGGCGCGACCGGGCAGGGACACTGAAGGTCGCATTGCGGGGCCGCTGACGATGGCGCGGATGCGATCGCGATCGGAAAGATGCGGAGGGTTCTCTGCAAGTTTGCGCCAGGAAGGTTTTGCGTAGCGGTAGGAATTCAGGAGCGCGGTCGGACCGCAGGCGTTGCCGGAGAGCAGGAGCTGGTTGAATGGCCTGGCGTCCAGATTTTGCGCCTGGCGGCTGGCGCCGTTCGTAGCGCAGGTGCAGAGCAGAACGGAAAAGCTAAGGGCCGGAATTGCTATTGCGATGCGTGAGGGAATCATTTGAAGGGCGTTGATCGGTCTGGCCGCCGGAGAGTTGCACGCTGCTTTGGATGTTCAAGTTTTCACTCACATTGACTGGAACTGAAATGACGCGGGTATCGCCAACCGCGAGGGAGGTGATGTTGGCCTGGGTGCTGTTGCCATTCACATTTATCGAAACCCCGGCATTGACGATGGTTTCGGTGCCTTGATTCTGGATCAGGACCCGCACCTCGCTGCCCCGGCTATCATCGACGGTGTAAACGGAGGTGATCGCGGCATCGTAGAGTCCAGGCCGGTCAGCATTTAAAATTCGCCACATATCAGGAACGCCGGCACCGGTCGAGTCGTCGCGGCCCTGTACGCCGATGTCGTTGAGATTTCTGTTGAGCGCGCTGAGCGCGGCGGTTGCATTGAGAGCTTGTGAGCCGGAGTTGCTCATGGCCGCGCCAATGGCTCCAGTGATGATCGGGGCTGAAAAAGAAGTGCCGTTGACCCGGGCGGCCTTGTCATCGGGATAGGCGACGTTCACTTCAAAGCCCGGAGCGGAGATCGCGACTTCGCTGCCAGTTGTGGAAAACGCCAGGTGCTGGTTTTTCGCATCGACAGCTCCGACGGCGATGACGGAAGGATTTGCAGCGGGCTGCATGACCCCTTCCGTGCCGCTGTTTCCGGCAGCGGCAACAACCACGACCCCGCGTTGCCGGGCATAATCCAGGGCGGTCTCGACAAGACCGCTTTTCCCGCTGCCGCCGAGGGAAATATTGATTATCTGCGCGCCCTCATCCACGGCGGCGATAATGCCCTGGGAGATGAGAAAGCTGTTCGAACTGCCATTGTCATCGGCGATTCGGATCGAAAGCGGAGTCGCCGCTGGAGCAATGCCCGGAGCGAAGGCATTATTGCTGAAAATGAGAGTGGCGACAGCTGTGCCGTGGCCATTGAGATCGGCTGGGTTTTCCGGCCAGGGAACGAAGTTGATTCTTAAAATTGGGTTTTTGAAGGCGATGTGATCGGCGATGCCGGTGTCGAGTACGGCGATCTTCACCCCTTTTCCCCAGAGCGAATTATCCCCTGCGACGCCGAGCCATTTCAGCAAGCCATCCCCCAGCCCGAGAGCGCCTGCCTGTGCACCGGTGCTTTCAAAGGCGGGAATGTTCACCGGATAAATCATCGAGGATTGCTCCGATCCGTCGAGCAAGGCGGCGAGGTCCGATTCGTTGGTAAAGCCGACGAGCAGAGCGTTGAGCTTATCGAGCCTGCCGAGGAGGGTGACGCCGTTGCCGAGTTTGGCGAGAAAACCCTCAAGCGTGTCACTGTCCTTGAAGACAATGGCGCGCTGATTGGGGATTGCTCCGCCTACGATGGCGCCTGCGTCATCCGCGGGAAGATCAGCGCGGTCGGATTGGCGGAATTTCGGCAGTTGATCCTCACGGGGATAAGCCTTTGGGACGGGAGTTTCGCGCTCGTTTTCCGAAACCGGAGGCCGCTCGGAAAAGCCATGGCCGGCGATCAAATACCCGATGACTCCGAGGCACAACAACGCCGGAAAAAGCCAGATGTGTTTCTGTCGCACCACCTGTTCAGAATCGCCGCGTCTCATCCATTATCAACTCCCAAAAAATCCTGCGCTGGGTTGGCTGGAATCATGACTGGCGGTTTTCCGAGGCCGCGCCATCTTCACCGCGAGATGCCAAGCCGACCTTCGCCAACCCGGGTTTCGCCATTCCGACTTTCCAGCGATTATTCGCCCCAGGGTGACCAGCACCAGGCCATTGAGAAGCTCGCGAAGTCGCTGGAGGCGGGAAACCGGCACCAGACCTTGCTCGGAGTTACCGGTTCGGGAAAAACCTTCACCATGGCGAATCTGATCGCGCGGATGGGAAAGCCGACGCTCATCATGAGCCACAACAAAACCCTGGCGGCACAGCTTTACTCCGAATTCCAAAACTTCTTCCCGCACAACGCGGTCGAGTATTTTGTTTCCTACTTCGATTATTATCAGCCCGAGGCCTACATCCCGCGCTCCGATACCTACATCGAGAAGGATTCCTCGGTGAACGAGGAGATCGAGCGGCTGCGACTTTCGACCATGGGTTCGCTGCTGACCAGGGATGATACGATCGTGATCGCCTCGGTCTCCTGCATCTACGGATTGGGCTCGCCGGAGGATTACAAGGACATGATGTTTCCGGTCTGGACCGGGCAGAAAATCACCCGCGAGCAGTTGCTCAACGCCCTGGTCAGTCTGCTTTTCGAGAGAAACGATATCGCCTTCGGACGCGGAAAATACCGGGTGCGCGGCGATGTGGTCGAGGTGCATCCGGCCTATCTCGATGAGACCGCGATCCGGATTGAGTTTTTCGATGACGAGGTCGAGCGGATTTCATCGATTCATACCGTCAGCGGGAAAATCATCGAGCTGCTGGAGTCGCACACCTTGTATCCGGCGAAGCAGTTCGTCACGGCGGGCGATAAAATGAAAACCGCCATCATCAAGATTCGCGAAGAGCTTGACCTGAGAATCCCCGAGCTGGAAAAGGATGGGAAACTCATCGAGGCCCAGCGCCTGCGGATGAGGACGGAGTACGATCTGGAAATGATGCAGGAGATGGGCTTCTGCCAGGGGATCGAAAATTACTCGCGGCACCTCACCGGCCGACCACCACACTCGCGGCCCCACACCTTGCTGGATTTCTTTCCCAAGGATTTCCTGCTGATGGTGGATGAGTCCCACGCCTCGATTCCGCAGATCGGCGGGATGTATGAAGGCGACAAGAGCCGCAAGACCGTGCTCGTGGACCATGGCTTCCGCCTGCCATCGGCGATGGACAACCGCCCGCTACGCTTTGCCGAGTTCATGGAAATGACCGGCCTGCGGGTCTATGTTTCCGCCACGCCGGGGCCATTTGAAATCGCCAACTCTCGGCCTGAAAACAAGGGCTACATCGCGGTCAAAGGCAAGCCGGGGGACGAGGGCTTCACCCACTTTGATTTGAAGAAAATCCGGGTGAAGCCATCTGGAAATGAGGAATCGATAGACCACTTCGATGCGGAAAAACGGGGCCGGCCATTGGTGGTGGAGCAGATCATCCGGCCAACCGGACTCCTGGATCCGATCCTGACAATCCGCCCGCTCAAGGGCCAGATCGACGAAACCATCGAGCTTTGCCGACAGCGGGTGGAGAGTCACGAGCGGGTTTTGATCACCACCCTGACCAAGAAAACTGCCGAGGATCTTGCCGAATATCTGCAATCGACCGGCCTGAAAGTGCGCTACCTGCACTCCGATATCGATGCGATCGAGCGGGTGGAAATTCTGCGCCAGCTCAGGGCGGCGACGTTTGATATTTTAATCGGAATCAACCTGCTGCGAGAGGGGCTGGATTTGCCGGAAGTCTCACTCGTCTGCATCCTCGACGCGGACAAGGAAGGTTTCCTCCGCAATGAAACCTCATTGATCCAAACCGCAGGCCGGGCGGCACGCCATATCAACGGCGAGTGCGTCCTCTTCGCCGATGTAGTGACCGATTCCATCCAGACCCTGATCAACATCACCGAGTATCGCCGTGCCCGCCAAATCGCCCACAACGAGGAACACGGAATCACCCCGCAATCGGTGAAACGCGCCGTGCAAATGAGCCTGCACAGTCACGAAAAAGGCGTGCAACACGCGCAGAAGCTCAACGCATCGCTCGTGTCCGATGATGAAAACACCTACGACAAAATCCGGGTCATCGCCGAGCTTGAGGAGGAAATGCGCGAGGCATCCTCCAGGCTGGAGTTCGAGCGGGCGGCCCATTTGCGCGATCAGATCGCCACCCTGAAAAACGCCACCCCGGTAATGCCCCCGCAGAAAGCCGTGAAATACGGTCGCGGAAAAGCGAAGAAGCGGGTGCCGAGGAAGTAGGATATGGAGGCTTCACTATGGCGGCGTCGCTGCAGTCATGACCAAGTATCACGTAATGAGCTTTTGTGAAGCCTGCCACCCGTTTGCTTATGCGGATCACCTGCTTCAATCATTTTGGAGGCATTAAATATAATACATTGTAAATGCCATTATATCTAAATACGTTCCCATTATTCCTATGAAAACCCAAAGTATCAGGATTAATTTCAAAGCATCCCAGAAAGGATTCGCACTCACCGTCACCCTGACGTTGATGATTTTGTTGACGATTCTGGCGCTCGGTCTTTTGACGCTCTCATCCATCACTCTGCGTGCCTCGACCCGGGACAATGAGATGAACATCGCCAAAGCAAACGCTCATCTGGCGCTCCAATTGGCAATTGCCGACCTCCAGAAATCCGCCGGGCCCGACCAAAGAATCACCGCCACCGCCGCGACCATTCTTCCGATTTCCGTTCCCCCGGCCGTCCAGCAAGGGCAGCCGATGCTTACGGGTGTTTGGAAATCACGTAAACTCGACCCCAACGCCCCCGACACTGTGAACGATCAGGATAAGGCAGGCCGTGCCGCGCATTTCGTCAAATGGCTGACATCATCCGGAAATCCGGCAGCCACCGAGGCGCAGGACTTTGCCACCGGGGACATATCCCCGGACAGGGCCCAGGTTCTGGTTTCGGAAAAGGTCGTCGGTAACGATGCGTCGGCGATGGAGGTCTCAGCCGAGCGGGTGAACGTGATGGATACGGACCAGCCAACCCTCATTCGCGGCACCTATGCATATGCCGTTTTGGATGAGGGAGTGAAAGCCAGTATCAACGTAGGAACCAGCCGGGCCGGCAGCGGGCTGGCCGAACAATCTGCGGCATTGGGTGGAGGTCAGCAGCCTGGGATCGACCGCTTGGATCTACCAGCCGGTGCGGGGAACTTCACGTTGGCGACCGTGAATCTTGACCGGTCCGTGCCCGAAGGCAGAACCTTGGTGGACAAGCTGGTCAGTCGTGGCAGCGGCGGATTGGGCTTGGGGTTGGATTTGCCGACAGCCAGCAATCCCGGAGCATTGGGCGAGCATTTCCATGACTTGACCCCCTATTCCCTCGGCTTGCTGACCAATGTGGCGGACGGAGGTTTCAAGCGGGATCTGAATCTTCTGGCGGAGTTGCCCGCGCTGCCGCCGGAATATTCCGGTAAAAAGATCTATGAAACGAGTTTCAGCCAGATGCCCGATGTGGATTCGGATCCAAGTTGGGCACAGGCATTTGCATACACGAATTTATTCAAGCCGAGTGCCGTCTTCAGACCGAGCCCCGGGGAGCCACAGAAAAGGATACTCTTCAAATCGGGAGGGATTCCGACAGTCAACGCCAGTGCGCCGGCTTCATGGGCTGCGGGCTCGTTCGTCACGGGAGGCAGCGCGATTCCTACCACTGGGTCACCATCTGGACCTGTATTGCTGCCATCAGTTGCGAAAGTCCAGGTAGTCTTCACCATCTGCGCACGGGACATGGCCAGTTACCCGAAAGGTGCCACCATCACCGGTAGTGAACCATCACTGAGCACCACCAAACCGTGGTGGAGGCCGGACCTGCTTGCAGGCACGGGCTATAATTATCTTCTACATCTTACCTACACCCCGGTCGTTACATTGCACAACCCTTACAATGTCCCTCTTGAAATAGGCACGACGGACAGTAATCATTTGAAAGTTGATTTTGTGAACGTCCCGATGGCTGTCAAAGTATTCCGGAATAATGAACCTCAAACCAACGGATTCGTCCCCTTTAGCAGGATGTATCAAGGATTGTATAATTTCACCACAGGCACGACCAAGGCGAGGAATCCTTCAAAGCGTTTCGGCCTGAGGCTTGCCGCAGCGGTGGACAGCAACGGGAAGTCCACGGGGGTTCCCATCCGTCTGCTCCCGGGCGAGGTCAGGGTCTTCTCCGCATGGGTTCCGCCTACCAGGACATGGGCTCAGGAGGAGGCCGATCCCAAATACTTCGACGATTGGGCATCTTCACAAACCGCAGACGGAGTGGACAACAGCGAGTGGACCAAGGCGGATACAAGTAACGCCGTCGGAGTCGCTGGCTGGAATGGAGCGGGACTCGGTTTTGATGTCTATGCTTTCGGGCTGGATCGCAGTGATGATGAACAATACGAAACCGTAAATAGCCAAAAAAAGTATCGAGGCTTTACGATACCTCTCAGATTAGCTGACAGCGTTCATTTGGAATTCGCCCCCATAGTCAATCCCGAGACTCCGGACACCCCAGGCAACCCCCGAAGTTTTACAGTGGAAATGACACTCAAGGGTGCGAACCCTGACCAAGGCGCCATTACGTCAATACAGCATTTCCTAATCGAAGATCCCGCCCAGCTTCCGAATAAAATGTTAGGAGCAGCCTCCAGGCGAATCCCTACCGAAGATGGATATAGCACGGCGGACCTGTTCGATCACTCCTCGCTTTCGGTAAGCGAGGTAAAAAACTTCAAGACATTCGCGCTTTTCAGCGCCTATGCGAAGACCACCCGCGCAGGCTTGGAGAAAAACATCTCCGACGGTGCGGCTGGTTTCACCTCCTACGATAATGGTCGTTACGCAACCAAGCCATGGCTCTTCAACAATCATGCAGCCTTGGTAGGCACCCAGAGACTCGTGAGCGAGAATTCATCCCAGCGTTCACACGAAATGGCTTTGACCCAACTACCCGGTAAAGCCGATGACGCGATCAAAGTCAATGGAGGCACCGCGCGCGGGAGATTCATCACGGGACACACCGGAGATGAAGGCATTGAGTTTGGGACCCTTTTCGAAATTCCCTTAGGGCCCGTCCAGAATCCCACGGCGTTCAATGTAGCAGGTCTTGCCACCTCATACAATCAACCGTGCTTCGTCCAACCTGTCGGAAATTCATACGCCCACCCGCTTTTGGACACGTCGGAAGTCCAGCGTGGCTCCGGGCCCGGGAGATTGGTGGACCATTCCTTCATGCTGAATTCGATCTTCTATGACGGCTATTATTGTTCCGGCATCCAGTCCCGGAGTAACGTCTTTGGCGACGGAACGACTTGCGCGGAGCTTGCGGATACATTTTTCAAGAGTGAATCCAAGCTCTCGGACCCGCGCCTGACCGCTTATCGCGCGGATGGAATCACCAATGACCAAGCCCTTGAAAAAATCGTACCCACAGCCAGCTACATGGACGGTTTCAAGCAAGTAGCCGCGCATCAGCTCGTAAAAGGAGCGTTCAATGTGAATTCCACATCGGAAGGCGCTTGGAAAGCATTGTTGTCCGCCATGTCCGGCAAGGGTGCCAAGGTTCTCCAAGTCGGAGATGCCTCGGCTACCGCGGTAAACAGCGATCTCGAGCAGCTCGCAGCCGACTTCAACGGCGCCAGGTTTTCGCGTTTCCGTTTACCCAACGGCCAACCGCTCGGTTCCGGCGGGACGGGTAGGGAATTGTATTGGCAAGGTGGAAGAGACCTGACCGAAGCGGAACTGGATAGCTTGGCAAGGGAGATCGTCATCGAGGTGAAGGCGCGCGGTCCTTTCTTGTCAATGGGGGAGTTTGTCAACCGCCAGCTGGGTGGTGTAGGGCCACTTACATTGTCCGGGGCGCTGCAAGCGGCGATCGATAAAGCAGGGGTCAATCCAAATAATCCGAACTACAAGGCAGGTTACATCATCGATAGTTTCAAGACCCAAGATCTGGGTCTTCCCACGCCGCGGGCCTTGGAAGGATCGAGCGCGGCCGGAGCTCCCGGCTACCTCATGCAGGCGGACATCCTGAATGTCCTTGGCAATGCCGCCACTGTGCGCTCCGACACATTTGTCATCCGCACCTACGGTGACGCACGCGATGCCAACGGCAGGATCACCGCCCGCGCCTGGTGCGAAGCGGTGATACAAAGAATACCGGATTATGTGGATCAAGTGGACGCCGCAACCACCGCACCTGCCGACCTCACCAGTCCTGCCAACGTAACATTCGGGCGCAGGTTTCTCGTCCAGTCATTTCGGTATCTCCTTCCAGACGAAGTTTGATCGCCAAACCACCTACCACACATTAACGATGAATTTTCGTATCATCGCCACCGCATTGGCTTTTTACTGCTCCCCCGCCGGTGCGCAGGACCAACGAACGGTGGATTGCCATTTCCTCTGTTTCCAACGGGATGGGGAAAACACAGCCAAGCTGTCTGTCAGACAGAAGGACGATCAAGTGGTCACATGCCCGCTCCCTCTGGAGCTCGTTTCCAAAGGATTTCCGCTGATACCGAATAGAGGCGTGATCGACTTCATAAAAGGGTTGGATGACAAGGTCCCGGCGGCGAGGGCGAGAATTCCTGCCGATGTCAAAAAGGCTCTGATCGTTTTCATCGCCGCTCCTCTGGAGAAAGCCCCTTTGCGATACGATACTTTTGTCTTGGATTTTTCCTCCAAGGGATTTCCCAAGGACGGGAGTATGGTGGTGAACCTCTACGCAGGGGACATACGCGTGAGCATAGGCGAACACCGGGCCCAAATTAAACCCGGGAAAACGGCTGGGTTCGAACGGCCCGAAAAACGAAATGATTTCAATATGAGCGGGGTTCGAATCGAGTTCCAGGAGCTTGCAATGTGGAATGAGGTAACCGACACCACGGGACGTTTTCCTTCCGGACAACAGCAATTGTTCTTCGCGTTTTGGGATCCCCGCAATCAGAGCCCGAGTTGCCGTAGTTTTCTCATTTCTTCGGACATGTGAGGCGACCCAGCCCGTGGAAAATCATATCATGACGCATCGCTCGTGTCCGATGACCAGAATACCCACCCTCAAAAACGCCACCCCGGTCATGCCCCTGTGTAAGCTTCCCTCGGAATGAGACAGGTTAAAAATAGAGGAATCTTGATTCTCAGAGTTGTCAGCGACCTCGCAAATGAAAGCGTGAGTGAGGATTTTCTAGAGTTCTTTGAAAATCTATGACGGGGCTGGAGGAAAGATGGTGAGTTGATAAAAGCTTTGCCAATGGAAAAGGATGATCCTGCAGCACACAAGGCGCTGCGGGAGCTTATGGGAGAGTAAGAAAATCGATTCCAATAAAGGAAGATTGTCGCAGCCTGGGATTAAAGTTAGCCTTGACTA
>JACMMB010000207.1 GCA_014379305.1 Akkermansiaceae bacterium | reverse complement strand
CCTGGAAGCTGCGACTGGAACTGGATCTGCAGCAGGCCAAGGACGAAAGAAACCGGTTGCTGGATGCCCTTGGGGATGCGTTTCTCATCGTTGATCCACAGGGAAATATCCGTTTCGCAAATTCAGCGGCACAAGAGCTTTTCAAAGGGCGCATACTCACTGGAAGACCTATTCGCGAAGCATTTCTGGACACCCGGCTGGCTGAGGCTTTGCTGCGATGCCTGGACACCGGGGAGCCGGTGAGAACCCGGATTGTTTTGCCACAACAAACTTCCCCTCTCGGCGATCTGGAGACGCGGGGAAACAACGCCTGGATCATTGATGCCGCGCAGCTTTCCGACACTCCCAACGGCAATCCGAACACCCGGGTGGTGATTCGCGATGTGACCGCCGAGCATCAGCTTGATCAGATCCGCAAGGATTTTGTGGCGAACGCCTCGCATGAGTTGCGGACGCCGCTAGCAATCATCAATGGCTATCTGGAAAACCTCCTTGACGATGGAATGATTGATCAGCCGGATTTGGCCAAACGATTCCTTTCGGTGATGAAAAAGCATACCGAGCGGATCTCCCGCATCGTCGAGGACATGCTTGTCATTTCCCGGTTGGAATCGGGCGAAGCCAGCGCGATCAAGATCGAGCCGTTCAAGCTACGCTCATGTGTGAAGGATGTTTTGGAGCGGCTTGAATCCGTGGTGCAGAATCAACAGGCGGCAATTTCCGTAAGGCTTCACGACGAAGATGCGATTCTGCAAGGGGATCGATTTTACTGGACCCAGGTTCTGTTCAATCTAGTGGAAAACGCGCTAAAGCAGAATCCGTACAAGGACCTGAAGGTTGAAGTCGGGTCGGATGAAACCGATAAATTTCTCAGGATTTGGGTTAGTGATAATGGAGTCGGGATTCCAAGCGCCGATCTACCGCATATATTCCGGCGTTTTTACCGGGTCGAAAAGCATCATTCCCAGCTTGAGATCAAGGGGACGGGCTTGGGTCTTTCCATCGTCAAACGCGCCATCGAGGCGCACCATGGGACCATTGGAGTGACTTCAGTTCCGGGTCGTGAAACAAAATTTTTGATGACCATTCCGAAACCCGAAGCCTAGCATTTGCGGTATGGGAAAGACTGCGGAACACCTTTCCAGACAATCGCAGAGACGGAGGATTGGAATTTTCGGTGGCTCTTTCGATCCTGTTCATGAGGGGCATCTGTATTTGGCGGGAGTGGCGAAAGAGGCTGTTGGTCTCGATGAGGTTTGGTTTATCCCGTGCTGGATTTCACCCCATAAAACCGATCGGGCTCCCGCGCGCGGGGAGTTGCGGGTGAAGTGGTTGCGGTTGGCGTTACAAGGGATCGAATGGGCGAAAGTGAATGAGTTGGAACTGAAGAAAGGCGGTGTTTCTTATTCCTACGAAACCGCGGAAAGCCTGGTCGCCCTTCATCCGAACACCGAATGGTATTGGATCATGGGAGGCGATCAGTGGTTGGATTTGCCAACATGGAAATTTCCACATCGCCTTGCCGCACAAGTGGAATTCATTGTTCTTGCGCGAAACGGAATTGAGATAAAACCCCGTGACGGATATCGGCTGCATGTGGTGCACGGGCAGCATCCCGCATCCGCAACCGAGATCCGGCTGGCACTTGCAGCAGGAGATCCGGAAATTCCTTTTTTGCACGAAGGGATTTTAAGTATGGTTGCCGAAGGGAAGATTCAGTAATAGTCGCCCCTGTGGTAGCTAGACGGCTTCTTTAAAATTGATATTTGACCCCCGGATTAATGCAGGTATAAAGTAATTACTTGAATGAAAAACCCATCCTCTTTTAAGAACATTCTCCGTTTACCCGCGAAGTCCGGATTTGCCTTGGTTGTGACCTTGGTTTTGATGGTTCTGCTTTCCATTCTAGCTTTAGGGATGCTGGGATTGTCTTCCATTACCCTCCGGACCAGCTCGGTCAGTTCTCCGCAACAACAAGCAAGGGCAAATGCCCGAATGGCCATGATGATCGCTCTTGCCGCGCTTCAGGAGTCCACCGGACCGGACCAGCGTGTCACCGCCTCTGCCAATCTGGCGGGTAATGCCACCGGCTCGGAAATTACAGGCCCCACCCCACCTGTAAATAATACAAACGTTGACGGTACTTCAAAGGGCTTGACCACGGTATATCCCGGAACTCGCCACTGGACCGGAGTATGGAAACCCAGAGCCAGCAATCCAAGTCTGGAAATATTTACCAAAACTTCTGCCCCAACCTTGGTCAAATGGCTGGTAAGCGGCAATGAAACCGCGACCGCTTCCCCAGGATCTATAGACTATGAAATTAATGCAAGTGGAGAGGTTAAGCTCGATAGCGGCGGCGAACCTTTGGCTACCATCTTGGTGGGTGCGAACAGTGTAGGTACCGGATCATACGCAAACTACGTCGCCGCACCTTTAGTTAAAATCAAAAAATCCGTAAATGGCGATACAACTGGGAAGTATGCGTGGTGGATTGGAGATGAGGGAACGAAGTCCCGTATCAACCTCGGCCCGGCACTGAGTCCGAATGTTGCGGTCACTTATCCGGGCTTGTCCGCCAGCCGTCGTGCTTGGGAAACGGTAAACGGCTACGCAAATTATCCCCAGCCAGGCACCAGTCAGAGCAATCTGCTCAAGGTCGTCACCACCAAGGAAATGGAACTGCT
>JACMMB010000206.1 GCA_014379305.1 Akkermansiaceae bacterium | reverse complement strand
TTCTCGCCAGCCGACTCCATTGCTGCCACTGCCGCCTTCATCAGACTGGTTTTTCCGGTCCCGGCTTTACCTTCCAAAACAAATACGCTTGCTCTGGAACGAAGCATCGCTTCAACCGCCGCCTTTTGATCGTTATCAAGTTCGTCTTCACAGACGAAAAAGGGATTGATTGGAATCGCCTCGTGCGCAGATTCCTTCAAGAAACGGACAATTTCCCGCTCCTCTTTGATGATCCCCGACGTAGTCGTGAAAACTGAACCATCCCAGGGTCTCGAAACCAAATCGACACGCCTCATGAGCTCTGTCTCAATTTCCAGAGGGTGGCAAACTCCCAAGGAATATTTCAGCGCGGCCGTTATCAGCCGACGTTGTTGTACGACGCTTTGGCGTTCGAAACCCGAGGAGATGGCGAGCTCCACAGCCTCACCGCTCCGGATTCCGGTCACAAGCCCTGAAAATTTGTGATAGTTCAATTGCCGCCGATCAATACGCGAGCGCCATTCACGCAAACGGTCATCGGGAGATTGCTCCACCTGTTTTTTTTTCCTCGTCCTCGCTCCGAGCTTATCCTTTGCCTTCGCATTTCCCGAAATTCCCAGAAGCTCCGCCAGCTCTTCGATTTCCGTTGTCCGTCGTGAAAACCGTCTGATGTTTTCATCACCAACTCCGGAAATTTCAAATCCAAATGCCTTCGTTTCGATTCCATATCCTAGTCCGCGGAGACCCATCGCAAGTTTGCTGTGGAAGATCGCCTGGTAATAAGGAGCATCGTGTTTTACGCGGAAAAGTTCGATCGCTTTGAACCTTTGCTCCACTTCATCGTAGCTGGTCGAAAAAACGTAATTGTGGCTATGCAGCGCCGGGTCGGCTAGAAACTGATTGTCTCCCGGTCGGATGGTCGGCCGTGCGGTGTGGTGGAAAAATTGGGCGGCCACAATGTTGGAAGTCGTCCGAACATCGACCTTTCCTCCTTTCCGAACCCGTACTTGAACATCCTTTTCAATCGCTTCCATCGTCTTGCTTACGGCATGTTCAAACACCGGCAGGATTCGATGATCCTGAACCACTTCATACATGATAGATACAGACTTTGGTGCGGAGAACGAAATGTCGTATCCGATCTTCCGATCCCGGCCCTCGCGGGGATTCAGTTTCCTTAGCGTTCCAGGCCTTCTATTATCACAAAGGAACTCGAAATCCCTTTTATTCACGGCCCCCTGAAGTCCGAGAATTGTGGCCCCTTTCCCGATCCAGCGCCCATCACCCTCCTTCGAATAATAGCCCTCCGAATCCAACCCGGTGGAGTAATAGGATTTTGCCGCGGCAAGCGATTCCGACTGATAAATTCTGAGCATGCGCCAGGATGTTCCTAAGCCGGTACATACGGAAGGGTTTACTTCCGCGGACCGAATGCTTCTATCTGCATCCCGACATTGTCCCGAGTCGCTAAACATACGGCTGAAATTTCTGGAGCAAAGAGAGATAAAGATCCGAATAATTTTTTCACGGTTTTTCTACCTGTTATATTGGTTCTCCATAAATTTCATCTGGATAGCCTGCGAGCGTCTTCTAATGTCAAGAACAGTGCGCCCCCAAGTGGTGAACCGACGGTGACCACAGAGCCAAAATAGACCGGCTTGTGAGATAACTGGTATCGAAATTGCCAAGGGCAAATCGGGCGACGACAGTGATCAGTTGGAGGATATCCCCACTGGGATCAATGCTACTGCTGTGTCTCAAATCAAACAGTTCTGGAAAAATTCAAAGCACGTCTTCCTCTGCATTCTTTTCCTCCGGCGGCGGATTTGAGTCCCCAAATTCAGCGAATTATTTCGAGAGAAAATGTGGAGAAAAAGATCTGCCAACTAGACAAAAACGAGGCTGACGCCCCCCTACTCTTTTTGTGTTTGTCGTCACTACCGCCGGAAGTCGGCATTTAGTGCGTCCTACGGTCTACCGAATCGAGCTAATAAACGAGGTCCGCCCGCATCTATCTGGATCTGGCCGTGCTGGATACCACTTCGAACGGCAGTCAAGAAATCACCCCACCACTGCATGATGAATCGCCGCTCCTCCCAATACTCCGCTCTGTTGTATGCAGCCCTGACTTGATTCCTCTCCTTGTGCGCCAGTTGGCGTTCGATTGCGTCGCGATTGAATCCGTGCTCATTCAAAACGGTTGAAAACATCGAGCGAAATCCATGCCCGACGATGCGGTCCTTGTATCCAATCCTCCGGATGATGTTGTTCACAAAGTTTTCGCTAATGACAGGTCTCTTCTGCTGATACACATTTGGAAAGAGCCATTCCTGATCGCCCGTGAGCAGTTCGAGGCGGCGCAGGGCTGAAAGCGCTTGGCTGGACAGAGGTACGACGTGGGTTTCTTTCATCTTCATGACCTCGGCCCGTACAACCCATTCCTGGCGCTCGAAGTGGATGTCGCTCCACTTGCTGTAACGAAGTTCGCCAGTTCTGAGGGCGGTAAGGATGAGAATCTCGAATCCCAGCTTGTAGACCTCTTGGCAGTCGAATTTCTCAAAGGCCCTGAGAAATTCACCAATCTCCACAGCCCGCAGCGTGGGATGGTGCTTAACGCGATGACGCCTCAGCGCGCACTCCAAATCCGCCGCCGGATTGTATTGAATTCTTCCGGTGACCACCGCGTATTTGAAAATGCGGCGACAGGCTGACAGCTGGCACCGGCTCATTTCAGTAGCGTTCCTTGCGTCGAGCTTTTGGATGACTCTGAGCACATCCAACGGCTTGACGTCTGCGATGGATCTCTTGCCGAGATCTGGAAAAATGTAGGTCTCGAGACGGTGCCAGATTTTTCTCGCGTGCCTCGGTGTCCAGTCGCCCTGGCGTGCTTCGAACCATTCTTCGGCCACCAGGCGAAACGTATTTCGATCGCGATAATGGGCTTCGATTCTTTCGCGACGCTTTTCGCTGCACGGGTCAATATTCTGATCGACCAGCTTTTTGGCCCTTAATCTAAGCTCGCGAGCTTCCTGGAGCGACACCCGCGGATAGCTGCCGGCGGAAAGGATCCGCTCCTTGTCTCCAAAGAAATAGCGTATCTGCCACGCTTTGCCACCGTTGGGAGTTACCCTCAAATAAAGACCCTCCCCGTCTCTCACGCGATACGCCTTCGATTCGGGTTTCAGGTTTCTTATTTTCAAATCTGATAAAAGCATTCCTCATCCTATTGCTGGTTAGGAATATAGGATGCCATAAAATTACCCAGCCTGTTACCCATTTTTTTCGCGTACGGCGTGCATTCTGGTGAGCTTCGGTGAGTTGCTGTGAGACACCTGCAATTGGCTCTGACTCCGGATTACCGGGCATCCTTGAGACGCGGCGATACAACCTATTGGTGCGGTTAAGAAGACTCGAACTAGGCCATTAACATAATGATATTACTAGATTTTTCCCCTGACGCTTTTTCTATTACCCAGCCCGTTACCCAGCCAAAGAATCATGTCGGATTTTACTTGCGTGTGCTTCAAAAACCTCATCCGAGAGCTACGGAAGTGTTGGGGTAGCATGCCCCTTCCAGACTATTTTTCCGCGCGCCGCAATACCGAGAAAATTGACCTTGCAGCTGTCTGGCTAGAATCAGGATGAAGCGAGACGTGACTCAACTCGTGACGGAGCGACAGAGGCGGCGGATGAAAGCAAGGAACCGGAATATCTGCAACCGCACAGGGCTTTGCAGGCGCAGATCACGACCAAATCTCCCGCGCCTTCGGTCTGCTTGTCCAAGACATCAAGGCCGAGCCCTTCACCGCTCTCCTAGGGCCTCTTCTACATAGATTGCGCGTCTCGTGACCGACCAAGACATCATCCGGTTGCGGCTGGCCAGGTGCCGCTTCGCGGCTTGATTCAGGATTACATTTCGCCGTGGCAGAATTCTTCAAATGTTCTGCAGATTTTGGTTCCATTTCTAAGATGCTTTTTCCCAACCGGTGTGGCGGACAGCTTTTCTCCCACGAGAAAATCGACAAGATCATTGAACCGACCGGCGGAAAGGTGATTTCTTGTTTTCTTTCTCAATCGAAATTTGGTTTTTATACTCTTCCCGATCCGCGCCCAGGCGGCGTCCGGATTTGGTTCCACTGGAGACATGTATTTTACCCACAAGTCGCACAAATACTCGATGTAGTTGGTCATGTCCGCATCGGCACCGATACTGTTCTTCGGATACTTGCTGACCTCTTTTGCAGGAGTCCTGACCGTGATGGAAAGATTCCCTCCAACCTGGATGTTCCCGTCGCCGACGATCTTTTGCTGGGTCTTATTCCGGGCAGCGGTGGATCCGGTTCGCTGAGTGGGCTTATTGGCGGCAAGAAGTTCGTGAATAGCCTTCGCGAGATGAGTGCGGAAATCCCGCTCGAACGCCTTCCGGTTTTGGAAGGTTGCGGCAAGACCGGCGTCGAACATTTCTTGTCGGAAGGCTTTCACCTTTTCCGATTGCAGTGAATTCTGAGGCGCCCGGACTGCTTCAAGGAGCGAGAAGTATAAAAGGACGCGAGTGTCCCTTGCCATGGATCTGCGGATCTCCTCCTCCGTTCCGGAACCGGCAAAGATTGTGGGCGTGCCAAAGCGCCCCCAAAATACTGCAACCACGATCTCCGATTCATCAATTAGTTGGCGATTAATCACCGCTTGTCCTCTTTCGCTCATATCGGGTGTGGAATCAGTATTCCAGTGTTGGAATTTGATCATGGTCGCTAATGCATCTCCGTGTTGGATATTCCATTCGGTGACGACTTCACGGGCAATTGACAGCTCCTTCTGAACGTCAGATGGGCCGCAGAAAGTGAGCTTTATAATGCGATAGGAGGTCTGCATATCGGTTGTCATTTCTAGAATTTCCAGCAAAATCATAAAGGAATAATTTTGCGATGGCTCACACTTAAAGATTCTGCCTTGGAAAATGACCCCTATTTGCAAGGCTTCTCGCCGTTTGCCCGCGATTTTCCTCCGGATTCATTCTTCGCGTCAGTGGAATCGAATGATTCCACAAGCCGGGCGATCTCCGACTGTTTCCACCCCACGATATTCGCCGAGATCCGAACCTGCATCGGGTATCTACCGGACCGTATTCCTCGATACCAAGTGCTTCGACTAACGGGGATTGCGGCAAGTATCTGGTGTAGCCGGAGGTAGACTTCTGGAATTTTGGGGGGGACTTGATGCATTCATTCTCCTGTTGATTGTTCGGGGGAGTCTACCGCCTCGCTGCAACATAGGTAATACCGTTTTTACGCTCATTCCCCGGACCCTCATTTTCCAGCCTACAGGGATTTCCTCCCCAAGCGGGATACATGCGGACTATTCCCAACAGGCCAAAAGAGTGACAATCGAGATACATGGGAAGAATTAATGCTGCTCAACCCCCCATTGCATTACCTATGTGCATGACGTCCCTTATGATTCGGCTTCGCCCATTCGGGCTTATCAACAATTCAGGGAGATCTATCATGGACGACGCTAGCGATATTGATGAGAGAAAGCCGCAACCTATTGACGAAACAGATGACGATCTATGCAGGGCTCTTTGGCTGGCTGTGGCAATCCAGGGATTGCTCGACGCCTGCGGAAATGGGTGTACTGGCCTCGATCAGGCCAAAGCACTCGAATGGCTGGAAGGAAGAGGGAAAGATCAGAGCGACTTCGCAACGGTCTGCAATCTGGCGGGCGTGGACATTGAAAAAACCAGAACTCGCTTTGTCAAAGTGGTTCAAGGTGAAGCCGCCTCGATCGATTTCCGTTGCATGAAGCGAGCCCTGCCGAAAAACAGGACATCTGAGAGTCGGCATCAGTTCCTGCGACGAGCACGGAAAAACGCGGCAACCCGGTTGGCAGCCAAACCAACGGCGAAGATCATCCCGTTCACTACGAATCAGACAGGACAACCGAATCCAATCGGCCAAGCCAATGGCAATGATCCTAAAGTCTTCGCGACAGGCGAGATCCTTTGCGCCCAGCTGGTGGATCTTCCGGGAGGAGTGAGGGCGGAATTATCGGCAAGGGACGACAACACGCACAGCCTTGGTTAATATCGCGTGAAAGCTTGTGAAAGGCACCATCGACACGTTGGAAGGCGTCACAGTTCTTCCGCCACAGCGTAGCCGATGGCCGCTTTCGCGCTGAAAGAATAAAAGCAGCTCCGCCGGCCGCGGCCCAACCTCTCTTCTCCAACACAACCTCCTCCCGAGACTCCCTCGGTCTTGCTTTCCCGTATCAGATGATAAAGGAAGGATCCGACATCAAAACCGCCCTCAGAGCATTGCGGATTTGGACATGGACTGACCTGTCCCGGCGGACGATCCAAAGTGTAGAGGTCAGTTTCGGCTTTTCCGAAACCCAACGGCAGCGCCGTGATTTCTACCTGAAGTGAAACGACTTGGGGATAAGCTTCCCGAAAGGTGGTCTTATTTCCGAAAACAAAGCTGCCTTTCTCGATACCATCCTGCGCGTTGGGATATCGCTTCATTCCAAAATGGATTCAAAGGCTGGCCTTAAGCGAATTAAATTTCGCCTTCAACTGCCCCAGCTTCGACTCCACGTTGTCGATTTCTGCGGCAAGAGAAGTAAGCACCTTGATTTTAGAGGAGAAATTTCCCTTCGAGCCCACAAGTTGCTTGACGTTCTTCGAGCCGGGTTTGCGCCCACGCTTGCCTGCTGTCGCGCTGGGAGAAGCCTTGGCACCGATCCATGAGGAAAGCGATATCGGAGAAATTCCAAATTTCTTAACAGCCGCGCTTTTTCCCCCGCGACCATTCGCCGAATCGTATTTCGCGACGAAGTCAGTGATCTCCTTCTTCTCTTCAGGGGTATAGCGTTTCCTAGTGGTCTTGGCCTTGCTTGATGCACTCATGACCTAGAGTGTTAAGATCGGAGCCAATCCAAGGCAAGTCGATAATTCCCCGGCGATAGTTGCGAACCCTTCGGGCAAGAGCATTAGTCGCTCATCTGCTTTAGCACTGCGATCTTCAACCCAAGCCTCCTCAGCAGATCGTCGTAAGTAAGTATATCGACTACGTTTCGATAATGGCGTTTGATGACCTCGAAATCCAGACGCTGCGCCGGCGTCAGTTCGTTGTCCCGTCCGATCAAAAGAAGTCCGCTTGGATTCGTGACCTTGATTTCCACCCCCGGGGGCAGGTCCGCGGCGAATCTCTTGTTCAGTTTAACAACGCCCGCTTCGCCCGAACGGACCAGATGATAAAGGTATTTCTCGATCTGGATCACAGATCCTGAAAGCTCGCGAAGAGGAACATGATTGTCACGGTAAGTTCGCTCGGTGATCACGGCCTTGCCGAACGGTTTCTTGATCTCCAGCGCGTCGACGTGCCCCTCATGATCCATCAGGAGGAAATCAACGCTTCGAATCTTGCTCGTGTGTTGGTCGAGAATCGGTGCCTCGCGGAACGCCTTCACATATTTGGGATAAATGAGGCACAGGATGTCTTTGATCTCCGCCTGCCATTGGACCTCGGAATAACTGTTCTCGTCGTCCAGCATCGACTTCAGCTTCGCCCGGATCACCTCGTGTTTGTCGATCTCGTAGGGAATGAAGTCAGCCACAAACCGCGATGTCCCGGTTCCCGGCTTCTCCCTCTTGTTGCGGTATTTTTGATAAGAGGCCTCCGCATCGTTGGAGTCTTCGACGTAATTTCTCAGCACCGATGAGACTCGGGCACTGACATATTTCGACAACTCGATCTCCGTCGGGAATCGCTCAATCAACCTCTGAAAATCGACAATTGGAATCGCGTTTTCCGCATCTCCACCAACGTAAATATCCCCCCCTGTGAGTGACGACAGACGACGGAAGACCGAAACCTTGCGGGGCGCGACAAAAAACTTTGCGTTCAGCGCACAGCTCGTCGCAATATAAACGTCCTGATCGATGGAAAGGTGCATTCCCTTGATCTTGTAATAATCGCCGACGCGCTTGCCCAACGAGAATTTAAAGACCTCGACATCCTCCGTGTCGTCCTGACTATCGTTCCTTTTCCGCGTGGGCCTGGTCTTGAATATATCCTGCTTCTTAAAATAAAAGGTTCGCTTGATACCGAATTCCTCTTTTTGCCTGAGCTTGTTTGAGACCCATTCGCTCTCTCCTTCAGGCCTGTAGGCTAGGATGAGTTCGTCAGCTTTCTTTTGGAATGAAATGGTTGTCATCAGCACCCGCGGTTCTAACACGCCTGAACAATTTTTCAGAGTGTTTCATTTCCAAGTGGAGTGTTGTCGGGGAAAAGACTTTCCCCGGCGGCTACTGCGTGCGCCGCACCCCATTCTACCGGGGAAATTCCCCGGACCCCTTCCCCCGCGCCAGACAGATCCTGTTTGGCTTCATCCCTCGTTCCTCGGAATGCCCCCAAACAGGAACTGTCTTGGCCCCCGCAAATAATGCCATTCCAGCAAGGCGAATCTTCCGGGCGCTAGCCCTACACTTCCGGCGGAAAATACCGCCACGTTCCGGGACCGCACGTCCTCAGCTTCGCCTTACTCGAACGGGATTTTGCCGAGTGAGGCCAGTTTGGCGCAAATTGATAGGTTCCTTGAACCCTCTAGAGAACGAAAAGAAGGATCGCGATCCACACGGATGATCATTCCCGCTCGGTCTTGGCTTTCACAGTCCAGGAATTACCGAGTATTCGGGTGAGCCGTGACACTTTCGAACTTTGAATCCGCTCCGAAGAAAAGGGATCTCACACAAATCCCGTCCTTCGGAGCGTCGATGTCGCCTATCGGGCCGCTCCCTTCTTGCGACCTGCCTCACCTTCTACTTTCTCGGTGAAGGATTCCTGCTGTTTGTCAGTCCCTCTGCATTGCGTGAATTCGTAGGCTTTTTTCAGCAGCAGTTCCAATCGAGGAAGGTCGTCAGGGAAATAGGAGTTGCTTTCATGCCATTGGCCATCGTCATCCTTGTAGCTGCGAACGAAGCTGATCGAATGCGTTGTCCGGCCTTCGCCTGATTGATTGGCCCAAACGGCAACCTTTACACCCTTGGCACGCTCGGTAAAAACCGGCACTGGTTTATCGCTCATCGTGATTCTCCATGTTGTTGATGGGTCGGAACCGTTTCCTTCCCGCACTCCAAAATGATGGCGTGGAATGACATAGGGAAGTGCCTCAGCCGGTTATCGTTCTCCCCGCGAAAACTTGGTTCCTCATCCCTACTATCATTCCCGGAATAGGACACGGTTGCCCACCTGCGCCTTCCCAAGTGGAACGCCAAACATGTCGCCGCCTCAAGGCCAAGCCTGCGGCGGAAGCAGTCAACTCGCCATCCTATTTCGCAACTCTAGGATTCCGCTTCCGGCCTGTGACCCGGCGACATGCTTGGCGAACATTGCCCCTATCGTTTTTCCCTTCGGGGAAAATCGATTCTCAACCGAAACGATGACGACCTCCGGATCGGAAGTCGTCATTCGCGGAATTTCTCCAACCTATGTCATTACATTCTTCTACCTTCCCTGTCCGGCAGGGCGTGGAGCCTTGCCTTAACCGTCGCTCCGGCCGCCGCCTAACACATTGAAATCCGCCTGATTCGGATCGGAGCACATGACAAAAGGAGATCCCCTATGACCCTGGATGAACTTCGTGCGC
>JACMMB010000205.1 GCA_014379305.1 Akkermansiaceae bacterium | reverse complement strand
GGCAGGCAGGTGGACGCGGTGAGGGCAAGCAGGATGGCTTTCATGGGTGCGGAGGGTTGATTCTCGCGGGCACTCCATTTGAAATCCGATCTCGGAGCAAGCCTGAAACCGCAGCCTCGAACTCGACTCCGGGGCAGTCCTCAGATAAGGGGTCCGGACGAAATGCGCCGAGCGGGTGCTTGCGGCCCGCGAAGTGCTCTGATCAACCTTCGCCCGCTGATTCGACCGCGTTCAGATCCTCCAGAACCTCATTTTGAATGACACCCAGCCTGCACAGCTCGGCATCGACTTCCGCACCGGAAGGCGCACCGCCATCCAAGCAGGCAACTCCTGGGCGGAGCAGCGAGCAGCTTGCGTTGCCCTTAACCGAATCCGAGCGCGGGGCATCCTGGAAGAAACTCAGTTCGCTGCATCCGGGGAACCAGTTCCGCAGGTGATTCAGACAACGTCCGACCACGGCAAGGATCGATAGAAAGTCGTAATTTTTTCGTAGGTCATCTCAAAGTCGGGAAGCTCGCCTTCGATTTCATCGGCCAAGGTATGATAGTCCGCTTTGGCTCGTCTTTTGACCTCGGAATCGTCCAACGAATCCCGGCCAATTTTCATATCTCGCGACAAGGCCTTCTCTATCAAGCTTTTGAGGACCAAAGTCTTCTCATTCTCACCGACCCTTCGCTCGATCAACATGGCCAGATCGAAAACATCCTGCCGCCGGAAGCGGTTTCTCACGACCTGTTGCAGCAACGACCGGAATTTCTCCGCAAGCATATCGACGAACGCATAGGCACGGAGACTTTCACCTTTGCCGATCTCCAGATTTTCCACCTCGAGAATTCTCTCGTTCATGCTGAAGTCGATCGAGACCACGCTGGGTGACTGGCCTTGGAGCAGCCGCCGGTGCTTCGGCGTTCCCTTGTAAGCATGGCCGATGGTCAGTTCGATGCTTGGAAAACTCGCATCCGGCCGGTTGGACGGGTTCACCTTGCAGCCTTGGACCTTGCAATCGAGATCGTATTCCAGATCCGTGGCGACCAAGGCCAGGTTGACATCGAGCGTCCGGTGGATTTTTCCAGGATCCAATTCTTTCAGAGAGAGCGTGGTGGAAAAATCGATATCCTTCGTGAATCGCGGGCTGCGGTAGCGGATTCCCATCAGGATTCCACCTTTCATTACCATGGAATTTCTGAGTCCCGGATCATTCGTGATCGCCGAGAGAATGATGTGCACTGCCTCGCGGAATTCCCGCTGGCCCGGTGGAGATTCTTCCACCCAGGTTGCGATGTTGGAGGGGTCGGCCGGATTCATTTCATTCGAGGTTCAACGAAAGGCACCATTTGGCCGACCACACAGGCAAATATTCGCCGGACGCATCGAGTTTTCGGGAACCTCCGCGTTGGGCGAATTGAACCCAGGATTCCACCGTGTCGTTTTGGAATCCAAGTCGCTCGCTCAGCAGATAACCGGCTCGCACCTTGTCGATCGGAGCTCCGTTCCGATCAATCTCATCCACGATCAAAGGCAGATAAGTGGCGGCATGTGACTGATAAACCTCCAGCACATGATGCATGCCCCCGCACAACTCGGGGTTTCTCAGCATGTCCAGAAACGACCGCCCGATCGATGAGACCCTCAACATCCGTCCGCGGACATTCGTGTAGGCACCCCAATGGATCGAGTTGAAGCAGTGGATTTCCGTGCGCCCGATTTTGGGCATTTTCAATCGGGCCAGGCGTGGCATGCCGTGCTGGCAATAGGCGTCGTAACTTTCTCCCAGATCCTTCTTCATCCGAGCCACGGCTTCGGTGTTCCAATCCTTGGTTACCGGACTGGAGAGAAACAGCTTCATCGGCAAACGGTTTGTCAGCCCGTGATGGCTCATCGCGCTCAAGTGGGAGAGGTAGCAGAAGGGATCGACACTGCATGCGAACTCTTCGACATTCTCGGCTTTCCTGCCCAGCAAGAGGAATACCGTGGAGTTGAAATTTGGATGCGGTTTCAGCACCCCTGAATTTTCCAGTTCCCTGAGCCTGAAGTTGAATTCCACCGACGTCGCATGGCTCTTCTGCAGCCGATCCAACTTTTCTCCCTGATAAGCTTTATCGGAATACAACCGGTGCAATATCAGCCCGAGCTGGTAACGGGCAACCACGGGTTCCGCCAACTCTCCTAATGAAAGAGATAATGCTTTTGACAGGTCCATTGGGGGCTTTCAATAGGCGGGTAATACAACGTCCTAAGGACGTTGTATTACCCGCCGATAAATCAAAATGCAATTCAAAAAATTAAATTTTTTAAGATTGCTCTTATCGAGCCGCCAACCCAGAAGCGTCCTGAGGACGCTTCTGGGTTGGCGATACTATCCACATTGGAATGTCGGGATGCGTTTCTCAGTTCTACGACTTGATCCTCACCGGAACTTCACCCCCAGCCCCTTCGTCAGTGCTTCGAGCACTTTCTGATGGGCGGTGTCGATTTCTTCGGTTTTGAGGGTGCGGGTGGCTTCGCGGTAGTGGAAGCGGTAGGCGACGGACTTGCTGTCGGCGGCGATCTTCTGGCCGGTGGGGTCGGTGAAGACGTCGAAGCATTCGCTGGAGATCAGCAGTGGCTCGGCGAGTTTGGCGATGACGGCTTCGATTTGGGCGTTGGGGGTGGTGAGGGGGAGTTCCATCGCGGCGTCGCGGGAGGAGCCGGGGAACTGCGGGAGGTCTTCGACGTGGCTGATGCCGTTGAGGAGTTTGCGGAGTTTTCCGAGATCGAGTTCGGCGATGAAGACGGGCGCGGTGAAATCGAGTCCACGCTCGCGGGCGGGGGTGAGGCGGGCGAAGACGCCGATGTTCTGGTCATCGACCTTGATGTCGCTGGCGAGGACGAAGCCGGGGCGGTCTTTCGGGCTAAAGCGGATTTCGCGACCGCCTAACATGGCGGAGAGGATGGCCTTGAGATCATAGGGATCGGCGGTTCGGTCGGCTTGGGACCACCCGG
>JACMMB010000204.1 GCA_014379305.1 Akkermansiaceae bacterium | reverse complement strand
TTTCGTGATCGTGCCACGTATCAGAGCAAAGGCGGCGGAGTCTCCTGAATTTGTTAATGTGGGTCAAGATGAGCCAAAACAGTGGTTTCCCATTGGACGGGATCTTTCAGCAAGCAATCAGACGGGTGCCAATGTGAAGCTATCCGATTTACGAGGCAAGGTGTGGGTGGTTGCGGAATTTTTCGCAGTCTGTCCGCATTGCGCGGTAAGAAACGGTGCCGAACTGCGGGCGATTTATGATGAGTTCAAAGGTGACCCGGATTTCCACATGGTCTGCGTCAGTGTAGACCCTGAAATTGACAAGGTTGGTAAGCTGAAGAAATACGCCGATGCGCTTGGAGCCGAACCGGAAAACTGGTGGTTTCTGAATGCGGGCGAGGAAAAGACAACGCATGAATATCTTGAAAACACACTCAAGTTTTTCGGGATTCGCGAACGCACCGATCCGGCGGACATCGATGAAAACGGTAAATTCAAACACGACATGGGTCTCATCGTTGTGGACAGGGAATTCAATGTGATCGGTAAATGGCCGCTTGCGGATGCGAGATCCGAAGAGGGGCGAAAGCTCAATCCGGGACTTTACGAAAAAATCCGGGAAGAGATATTCGGGGTTATTAGCAAAGAGCTTGATAAGGATGAGACCCCGTAGATCTGACAGTTGCAGCCACATGACACCATCCGAAGAACGCAGTCAGTGGCTTTCAAAGAAGCCCAACTACCAACTTTCAAAAATCCTTAAAACCGTTGCTTGGATAGTCACGGTGCTGGTTCTTATCTTGGTAGGGTTAATGAGGCAGCCGGATTTGAGAATTCCTTTGCCCGAGGGTGTTTCCCTGAATTTTTTACCTGCGACCCATGCGATGATCAACAGTTTGGTCGCTGCCGTGCTGATTATGGCTTTGTTCGCGGTTAAATTGGGAAAGATCGGCCTTCATAAAAAACTGATTCTTGGGGCGATGGGGCTTTCCACGATATTTCTGCTCGGTTATGTGGTTTACCATTTCACAAATATCGAAACGCTGTTCGGAGACATTAATCACGACGGGGATCTGAATATAGATGAACTCAAAGCGGTGGGAACGATGAGACCAGTTTACATGGTCTTGTTAATCAGTCATATCATGGCAGCGGCGATTAGTTTGCCTTTGATTTTGCTGACCTTTATTGCCGCCTGGACAAATCGATTCAATGACCACCGAAGCATGGCCAGATGGGTCTTTCCAATATGGCTGTATGTGGCTGTCACTGGGCCGATTTGTTACCTGATGCTGAGACCTTATTATTAGGGCAAGCCCACCATGATGGAATGGCTTGGCGTGAAAAGCGTTCCGTCTTGGCTTCACCACAGTACCGATTTAAAAAAGTGACTCTGTGATGCGATTACTCCTCTTCCTTTGCCCACTTGTCTTTTTCTGTCAATGCGGAGCGCCTCAACCTCCGGTCTGCCGAAACCTCCCCTTCGCGTCGCGCGCTCCGGCTCCAACTGTTATCCAAAACGCCCGCCAATGTTGGAATATCCTCGCGGACCCGAATAAAAAATCCGAGTGGCCTGACGCTGAAACTGCTTATAACGAATCTGTTAGAATTCTTTTCGACAAGCTGCGTTGCGGCCCGGGCGATTGGACTTCACGCGCCCAGATGATTAACACAGTCATCTCAGCCCCGAATAATTCCAATGCAAACCTCGCAAAAATCGACTCCTTATTTCCCTCCACTGCCTACAAAGTCAGTAACAAAGATCGGTATAGAATAGAACCTGGCCTGGGCATACCTGCAGTCGCCTGGACTGCCACTTCCCCGGTAGGCATCTCCCGACCCCCCTTTTTTCCCCCAAACGGCCAACCGCGCAACATTACCGTCATACTCGATTTCAATACTCCCATTCCCCAATGGCATTTCAACAAACGCTGGGTTGCAGATGACCATCAGGTTGGCAAGATAACCCATCATCTAGCAGCTGACTGGACAGCTCCCATCGAGTTTTTCTGGCATATGTGCGACTTGGATAACCTTCGCATCCAGAATGTTCTTATCCCGGAAAGGTATAGCAAGGAAACAGGTCTCTACTTTCTACAGCCTTACGACCCTGGCAAAATCCCCCTCGTCATGGTTCACGGCCTAGTCTCAAGCCCGGACGCATACCGACACATCATCAACGACTTATCGCCAGAACCTTGGTTCAGGGAGAAATACCAGGTATGGTTCTATAATTACCCCACAGGCACTCCTTGGTTATACAACGCCATGCGCTTTCGCCAAATAATGGGCGAAGCAGGTAATTTCGCTCGATCAAAGGGTCCCGACGACAACCTGAAAAAAATGGTCATCCTTTCCCATTCCATGGGTGGCCTGCTCACCCGCACAGCTATTTCCGACCCCAAAACCAAACTTTATAATGCTCACTTCAAAACCCCCATCGACAAGCTGGATGTAAAACCCGAGACCAAGCTTCTCATCAAGGAAGGTCTTCTTTACAAGCCCCTCACCGATCCCAAACGTGTGGTATTTATGGCGGTGCCGCACCGAGGAAGCCCCATGGCCTCATTTCGTGGCACTGCCTTGATTTCCAACCTCATACGCCTGCCTAAAACTTTGACAGTTGGCCTACTCGACGCCAGCATCCATAGTGCCCGGGAGATTCTGGAGGTGGACGTCCCTCTCGATCAGATCCGGCCACCTACATCCATAAGCAGCCTGTCGCCCAAAAGCCGCGGATTTATCGGACTCAATCAAATTGCCCTACCCAAAACCATGACCTTTCACTCTATTATCGGCGACAAAGGCCAGGGCGACACACCTGAAAGCAGCGATGGAGTTGTGCCATACTGGTCCTCGCATATTGAATCCGTTTCTTCGGAAAAAATAGTCAGTTGCAATCACGGGGTGCCGGACAATCCAGAGGCGTCTGAAGAGGTAAAACGCATCCTTCTTCTCCATCTCAAACAGGAAAAGCTCCTTAATTACCCGGAAAACGGTCCAAAGAAAGTAGCCCGGGCTGCGCGATAGGAAACGGCTGAAATTTTAAACTAGAATAAAAAAAGACCGCCGGAGAGTCCCTTCTCCGGCGGTCAAAAGGTTGTCTAACCATTACCCACACCCATGAGGTCAGGAAGACAACTGCTGTTACACCCTTACATGAAAACGCGACATTGTCGGCTTTCAAGAATAATAGACCTTCAAGATTTCAATACGTTCAAAGAATTCTAAAAAAATATTCACGCCCGTTCTATCGTGTTACATCCTGAATCATTTAAATTATCAGGTATTCATCCCTGATATCCCTTGCATCTGCATTCACCATCCCTAAATCTGCGTGCGATGCCAAACACCCGCATTGATGTCCGATATGTAGCCAAGCTGGCACGCTTGGATCTCTCAAGCGAAGAAGTCGCTACCTTCCAGATTCAGCTGGAGTCCATACTGTCACATGTTGAGTCGCTTTCCGCAGCGTATCTTCCCGATGACTTGAAAGGCGATCAAAGTCTTCTTCTAGGAAGCATGCGCGATGATTTACCGGGCGAAAGTCTTGCGCTCGATTTGGTTCTCCATAATGCCCCCGATCAATCCCAGTCGCAAATCAAGGTCCCAAAAGTCGTGGCCGATGCCTGATTCTCTTTCAATTTTGTGATCCGCATACCAATGACCATAACCAGCATCCGCCAGCAGCTCCTCAGTGGTGAAACGAACCCAACAAAATTAATCGAATCAATTTCCGAGCAAATCATTGAACGCGATTCCCAAGTTCAAGCATACGTTTCATACAACTTGGAAAAAGCTCTTGCCGATGCGCAAGAGGCAGACATTTCAAAACCTCTCGGAGGTATTCCAATCGCGATTAAAGACAACATCAACGTCTTGGGAGAGGTGTGTTCCTGTGGATCTAAATTTCTCGTGAAAGGTTATATATCTCCTTATGATGCAACGGTTATCAAAAAATTAAAAACCGCAGGAGCTATTCCTTTCGGACGCATGAACATGGACGAATTCGCAATGGGTTCAGCCACTGAAAACTCTGCGATTCAATTAACGCGTAATCCACACGACCATGACCGAATCGCGGGTGGATCATCCGGCGGATCAGCTGCGGCCGTGGCCGACCATACCGCATTGGCAGCGCTCGGATCCGATACCGGAGGTTCGATCCGTCAGCCGGCTTCGCATTGCGGCGTGGTCGGACTCAAGCCGACCTACGGGCGGGTATCCCGCTACGGTCTTGTTGCATTCGCTTCTTCCTTGGATCAGGTCGGCCCCATTACCCGATCCGTTGACGATGCCGCGCACATTCTTCAAGCTATCGCCGGGCACGATCCAAGGGATACGACCTCTCTCAATGAACCCGTGCCTGATTATCTCGCCGAGATCAACCAGGGTGTAAAAGGATTGAAGATAGGCATTCCAGCGGAATACTTCACCGAGGGCATTCATGCGGGCGTTCGGAAAAATGTTGAGAAGTGTATCAGCAAGCTGGAAAATCAAGGTGCTGAGATTATTCCAATATCCTTACCGCATACTTCCTACGTCGTCGCCACTTATTACGTCATTGCCCCGGCGGAAGCTTCATCAAATCTCTCTCGATTCGATGGTATTCGATACGGAAACGCGGCCCCGAACCCTTCCGATATCATTGACCTTTATTATCAATCTCGCGAAAACGGCTTCGGCCCCGAGGTCAAACGACGCATCATCCTGGGAACTTATGTGCTTTCGTCAGGATACTATGATGCCTACTACAGCCGCGCCCAAAAAGTCCGCCAACTGATCACTCGCGATTTCCAGCAAGCGTTTCAACTTGTCGATGCAATCATATCGCCTGTTTGCCCGACTCCAGCCCGGAAAATCGGAGCTTGTTCGGATGATCCGCTCCAAGACTACCTTTCCGATATCTTCACCATTGCGGCCAACCTTTCTGGCTTCCCGGCCATCTCCATACCCTGTGGAACAACCTCTTACGATGGTTCGGACAACCTGCCGGTAGGCATCCAAATCCTGGCCCCTCGCCTTGGCGAATCCATCCTCCTCCGCATTGCCAAGGCTGCCGAATCCGAGATAGCCGCTAAAGATTTCTCAAGCTGACCAGTTCCAGCGGAAATATCAGACTAATGATACTTTCATACTGCACCAATATTCACCCGGCTGAAAATTGGAAGGAAACATTACGAGCTCTGGACACGCACGTTCTTGCCGTCCGTGACCGATTGACGGAATCAGGGTATCAATCGGCAAGCGAAGCTTTCCCAATCGGACTCCGCCTTTCCGCCGTGGCTGCCAGAGAACTCTGCGCCGCTGACAATCTGGCAAGATTCAAGGACTGGCTTTCCGAAAATCGCTCCTACGTATTTACTATCAACGGATTTCCATACGGCTCATTTCACTCCACCCGCGTCAAGGAGCGGGTTTTCCTGCCGGATTGGACAAGTCCTCACCGCCTAAGCTACACCCAGGATCTTTTTCATATACTTGCTGAAATAGCTCCGAAATCGACCGGCGGATCTGTCTCCACCCTGCCAGGCTCGCATAAAACCTTTCATGCTGATGAAACCCTGATCTTGGAAAACCTGACAAAACTCGCTTGTTTCGCCGAAGATCTATCCCAAAAACACCAAATAGATCTGCACCTCGGTCTCGAACCCGAACCTCTCGGGCACTTCGAAAATACTCCCGAGACCATTGCTTTCTTCAATAGACTTCATTCCCATGCAAAATCACCTGCCATCATCGAAAAACGCATCGGACTCAACTTCGATTCGTGCCACTTCGCCCTGGAGTATGAGGATGCGGACGTAGCCCTCGATGCAATCACCGCCGCAGGAATTCGCCTTTCAAAAATCCATCTTTCAAATGCAATAGCATTCGATCCTCGCGATGAAGCTGCCTTGGCGGAAATCCGACACTACGACGAACCTACCTACTTCCACCAAGTCATCGCACTACGCTTTGATCGCTCACTTCAACGTTTTCTGGATCTTCCGGACTTCTTCTCCGCAATTGACTGCGGAGAAATTTCTCAAGCCGATTTTACCGAAGCCCGCGTCCATTTCCACATCCCCCTTGATACCGCACCCCAAGCTCCGCTTAAATCCACTCGCAGCCACGTGGAAGAGACCCTGCGCTGGTGCCAAAAACATCCTGCTAAGTGCCAACATTTTGAAATCGAGACTTACACTTGGGCCGTCCTGCCTCAGAATCTCCAGCGTCCGGTAGAGCAACAAATCGCCGCCGAATTCCATTGGGTGATAGAGCAACTCAAAAAACCTTGCTTCCCTGCTCTGTAACCCAAATATATTTCGCGAACCAATAAAGCAACACTCGATGTCCAATATCAAAATTACGCTCCATACCACCGCAGGCGACATAGACGCCACATTGTATTCCGCTAAAACCCCGGTCACTTGCGCGAGTTTCCTAAACCTCGCCAAGAGAGGATACTATGACGGCATTGCCTTTCATCGAGTAATTGCAAACTTCATGCTGCAAGGCGGGGATCCGACTGAAACCGGGAGGGGTGGACCCGGTTACAAATTTGCTGACGAATTCCATCCGGAGCTACGCCACCGCAGTCCGGGCGTTTTCTCCATGGCAAACGCCGGTCCCGGGACCAACGGTTCACAGTTCTTTATCACAACAGCCCCCACTCCTTTTCTGGATAATAAACATTCTGTATTCGGTCAAGTCACTGACGGCCTTGATGTCGTGGATAAAATTACCGGAAAAAACAATACCGGAGAGCGCGGCTGTAAGTTTAATGGTGTCGGCGATAAAATCACTTCAATCACAATCCACGACGACACAACCGCACTCTTCGAAGATCAGAAAGACCATATTGAACATTGGAATTCGATTTTGGATAAAAAGTGATTCAATCAACCGTTTCAATCAATTCATTGCCAAGGATCATTTTAATTATGGGTGTGGCCGGGTCGGGAAAAACGACAATTGGCCAGCTTTTGGCACTGCGACATGGAGGGAAGTTTTTTGATGCTGACGATTATCACCCTCCCGGGAATGTAGCCAAAATGTCCCTAGGCATCCCACTAAACGATACCGATCGTCTACCTTGGCTGAATCGCCTTCGCTCTGAAGTCATTGATGCCTCCTCGCCAAATGAGTTCACCGTCCTTGCATGCTCCGCTCTCAAGCATTCATACCGGAAAATCCTTGGCCTCCATCAACCCGGCATCGGCACCGTCTTCCTCAATGGCGATCCAGCCACCCTTGCCGAACGCCTATCAAGTCGCGCTGGTCACTATATGAAACCGGGTATGCTCGACAGCCAGCTCGAAACCTTGGAAGTCCCCTCTATGACCGAAGCTTTCCATATTCCCATCATCCTTACCCCCCAACAAATAGTCGAGCGCATTGAAATCCACTTTCAGATCCCTCCGGCTTAGCAAGAGCCGTCATGAAACCGCTTTGCCAGCTTCAGTGATCCGTAATTCCAATGAGTTCCCTTCATCCTGGCTCTGAGCCTATTCCATATGCTCTGATCTATTTTCTCTCTCAAATGCACGCCGAATGCTAAAGGCGGTTCATACGTGATCCCTTTCCCCTTAAAATCCCATACCGGACCACTCACCAGGGATCTCGTTCAGGAACCCGGCAACTTCGGTCTCGGAAAAATCCCTTCAAGGCTGAAACCAGCCTCAACAACCACTTCAATCTGCGGTTATTGCGCCACCGGCTGCCAACTAAAGCTCCACCTTGATTCCGACGGCATCGCGATCAACCTCTCTCCCCAGGCCGACTACCCTGTCAATCTCGGCATGGCCTGCCCCAAAGGCTGGCAGGCACTCGATCCCCTCACCTCCACTGACCGCGCCACCACTCCCCTGCTTCGCGACGCTTCCGGAAAACTTCTTCCCACCGACTGGCTAACCGCCCTCGATACCTTCACAACCCGACTTAAGAAAATCAAGGAAACCCACGGTCCCGAATCCGTCGCCTTTCTGTCCACAGGTCAAATCCCCTTTGAGGAAATGGCCCTGCTAGGCTGCCTTTTTAAATTCGGGATGGGCTTCCTCCACTGCGATGCCAATACCCGCCAGTGCATGGCCACCGCCGCCACCGCCTACAAACAATCCTTCGGTTTCGATGCCCCGCCCAGCACCTATGCGGACTTCGAGGAAAGCGACGTTATCGTCCTCATCGGTGCCAATCTCTGCATTGCCCATCCCATTCTCTGGCAGCGCGTTATTCGCAACAAACGCAGCCCAAAAATCATCGTCATCGACCCCCGCGCCACCGAGACCGCCCAAGCCGCCACCCAGCACCTTTCCCTGAAACCAAAAGGCGACCTCGCCCTCCTCTACTCCCTCGCCCATTGCATCATTCGGGACAACCGCATCGATCCGAAATCGATCGCCAACACCGAAGGCATCGTGGAATTTTCCGAATTCGTCAAAGACTACCCGCCGGAATCCGTGTCCCTACGCACCGGGCTCAGCCCTGAAACCATCGAAGCCCTCGCCTTTGATGTTTCCGAATCCGGAAAACGCATTTCCTGGTGGTGGACCATGGGCGTCAATCAATCCCACGAAGGCACCCGCACCGCGCAAGCCATCATCAACCTCTGTCTCATCACCGGCAACATCGGCAAACCCGGAACCGGCCCTAGCTCCATTACCGGACAATGCAACGCGATGGGCTCGCGACTTTTCTCCAATACCACAGGACTTGTGGCCGGGCATGATTTCCTTGACCCGGCTCATCGCGAAAAAATCTCCCTGAATCTCGGGATCCCTATTGAAAATATTCCTGACAGGAATTCCCTCGCCTACGATGAAATACTCGATGCCGCCACGGCTGGCAAAATCAAAGCTCTCTGGATCATTGCCACCAATCCGTTCCACTCATGGATCGATTCTGAAAAGCTCGCCAAACTTCGCGCCAATCTCGATTTCCTCGTCGTTCAGGATATTTACCACAATACCGAGTCAGCCCTTGCGGCAGACCTGTTGCTCCCCGCCGCCTCCTGGGGAGAAAAACAAGGCTGCTTCATCAATTCCGAGCGCCGCATCGGCACGATCAAAACCGTTCGCAAAGCCCCTGGCAAAGCCCTCTCGGATTTCCGGATCTTCCGGGCAATCGCAAGCTCATGGGGCTGCGGCGAAATGTTCGCCAAGTGGACAGATCCGGAAGCCGCCTTTAAAATTTTACGCGATCTGACCAAGGACCGCCCCTGTGATATCACCGGCATACGCGACTATTCTCACATTGATTTACAAGGCGGCATCCAGTGGCCATACCCTGAAATCTCTAAGCCCGCCGATTCGACCTCCGAGCCTGCGGCAGAGCGCCGCCTGTTTGCGGATGGCTTCTACTACACACCTAGTAAAAAAGCCCGCATTCTCTTCTCTCCCCCGACCGGCCTTCCCGAAGCTCCGGACATGGAATTCCCGTTCCTCCTTCTCACCGGACGGGGCACGAGCAGCCAATGGCACACCCAGTCCCGAACCGCCAAATCCCACGTCCTGCGCAAATTATATCCGCATAATCCCTATGTTGAAATCCATCCATCGGATGCAAGCCGCCTCGGAATTTCCAGTCATTCACTGGTCCGCATCAGTTCGCGGCGCGGTGAAATGCTAGCCTCCGCCTACATCGCCCCCACCGTGCAGTCAGGACATGTGTTTTTGCCAATGCACTATCCTCAGGTCAACCGACTCACCCATTCCTCTTTAGATCCCCACTCCAGGCAGCCAAATTACAAGGCCTGTGCCGTTTCGATCAGCTCCTCCGAAAATCATCCCTGAATATCAGGGGTAATCCATTATCCGGGTTTTATTGTTTTAAAATAATCTAAAATTTATTTAAAAAACCTTGTCAGGCTTCCTGCTTTGATACATAAAGGCGTTCTTCACCCCCCAAAAATGAAAATGCAAGCATCCCCCCGCTTGGTTCTTCTGTCTATTTTTTGTAGCGGACTACCTGTCGCCGCACAATTGATCGAAGTGCCGCAAACCAGACTCATTAGTAACATTGAGGACTTTGATAAATCCCAAAGTCAATCCTTCGCAGCCGACAAGGCCCTCAGCGGAAATTACCATCTCCCCGGCGTTAAAAAATCGAGTGCGGATCTTGCCGCAGCGAATCCTGTTTTTGTTAGTCAGGATTCTCTCACCCTCAGCACCCACCGCGCTGCATCGAGAAAAGTGGCAAGCGTTCTTGACTCTTCCGTGCTAAAGGAGCCCTCCGCATATCGCGAAACCGGTAAAGTCAAGGTCTCGGACGAGCAAGCAACAGGCATCCATGCAGGGCTTGCCGAGCTTTCGGCCGCTTACCAAAAACCAGCCCAAACTTCCACTTCGGCTGATTGCGACTCTGTTTCCATGTCAATCGAGCATCGTATCAATGTCGATCCTTCCCAAGTGCTGGCCATTGTGGAATCGGAAATTTCCGCGAATCCAAACTGCGCTTGTGAAATTACCAAAATCTCCATCAAAGCATCCGCTGCCGATGAAAAATTAGTCGGTGATATTGTCGAAGTCGCCATCACCGCAGCCCCCGATTCGATGCGCATGATTTCCCAGTGTGCCATCGCAGCGATGCCCGAGGCGCTGCCAATCGTCCAGGCGGTCTTGGCAAAGCTTGATCCAAATCGCGGTGATGGCAGCTACAGTTCGAAAGATGCGAAGAGCGGAAAAGACTCCAAAGTCGCCTTTGTGGTCGAGCCTCCGGTAGATCCGGGAAATCCCCTTGACCTCCCTCCTGAAATCTTCCCTCCCCTCCCGCCGCCGCCACTCTTCCCTCCTCCAGTGACAGATCCAGACCCTGACTGTCACAATTACCGATAAGCCCGACCAGCTTTCACCTCGCTGCGATTCGCTGCGGCAGTCTTCTGTAAAAATATTCCAGCTATCCAAGCGGCATCCGGCCTATCGTAGCCCCGGACATGGCCCATATACTTCTACTTCCATTCGGTAGCGCTGGAGATGTTTTCCCGTTCATTTGGCTGGGTCGGCAGTTGGGGTTGCGCGGGCACCGGGTAACGATGATTACCGCGTGTCTGTTTGAAAAACCGGCACGGGCCGCGGGTCTTGATTTCCTTGGACTTGGCACGGCGGAGGAGTTCGAGTCCCTGGCTCGCGACCCGCGCATCTGGAGGCTGGGAATTGGCACCAAGGTCGTCCTGGATTTCGCTGCGAAGGCTACCGGAGAATATCTGGCTGCTGTCGAGCAGGCCGCTCCGGCTGATCTGATCATGGCACCGTCAACCGCATTTGGTGCGCGACTGGCGCGGGAGAAACTGGGCATCCCGCTAATTACGGTGCATTTGCAGCCGATGGTGTTTATGAGTGTGTACGAAACGCCGCTGCTCCATCCGGCCATGGGGTGCTTGCGCTACTTCCCGGTGTGGTTCAGGCGCGCGCTGTTAGCGCTGCCGAATCCTGTGGATCTGTTCGTATTGCCAACCATTCGCCGCCTCTGCGTGGCCAATCAGATCCGGCCCCCGCGGAGTCTGTGGCGGGAGTGGTGGGACTCTCCGGACGGGGTGCTGGTGTTGTTTCCCGACTGGTTTGGCAAACCCCAGCCGGATTGGCCGGTGAATCTGCTGCAATGGACTTTCCCGCTCGAAGACCTCGCCGCTGAAAAGGATCTTAAACCCGAACTACAGGGCTTTCTGGCGGCGGGCGAGCGCCCAATCGTCTTCACGGCGGGCAGTGCGAATGTGCAGGCAACCCGGTTTTTCGAAGTCGCTGCCGCGGCGGTGGCGGAAATCGGGTGCCGCGCGGTTTTTGTTACGATCCTGCCGGAGCAGGTGCCGGAGGGCTTGCCGGAGAATATTCTAACCGTTGAATATGCGCCGTTCGGCACGCTGGTGAAACACGCGTCGGTCTTTGTGCATCACGGCGGCATTGGCACCATGTCGCAAGGCTTTGCGGCAGGCGTCCCGCAGTTGATCATGGCAATGGCGCATGACCAGCCGGACAACGCGGATCGCCTGGAGAAACTCGGTGCGGGCATTGGACTCAGCGTGGGACAGTTCAAGCCGGAAAGGGTTGTGCGTGAGTTGAAACGGCTGCTCGAGGATCCTGCTCGGGCCGCAGCCTCGCGGAAATGTGCGGAGAGGATGGCTGGTGGGAAAGATATCGATGAGTTAGTCGCTTGGACCGAAAAACGAATCCGAGTCTAAGCCAAGATGGGTTTGGAAGAGGTGAAGTGCCAGGCGATAAGGAGAGTGGCCAGGAGGATGAGGAGCCAGAGGCGCCAAAGTGGATCCGGGGTGGTGTGGAGTTCCATGGAGGATCGGTTTGAAATGTTATTCACTTCAGTGGGGGCGCAGGCGGAAAGGTCGGCTTCCCTAGTATCGGCGAAGTGAACGGCGGCTCTGAGGAGCGGGCTTTTGTTTTGACTGATGGTGAGGAAACCGGGCTGGGAAGGGGCTTGTGCCGGAGTGGAGAATGCGACTTTTTTTCCAGAAGGATCGCTGGCGGAAACTTGGATGGGAAGATCCGGGGCGGTGGCGATCAGGATGGC
>JACMMB010000203.1 GCA_014379305.1 Akkermansiaceae bacterium | reverse complement strand
TTTGGATCAAGATTCCAGAGAATTGAATCCCCGAGACCATTATCCTCCCATTCTTTCCGGGAACGCGCATCCACCCACAAGATTTTGCCGGCCACATCGGCGAGACAAATTTCATCCGTACGAAGTTTGGCAGGGTTACAAATGAAAACTGGGGTGCCCGGTGCGCCCTTGATGAACCAGGTAGCGCTTCCCGCCGCGAGGGATAATCCGCAGATCACAGCGAACTGGGCAATCGTGTTCATGGTTTTTGCAATTTGGCTTTCACCACCGCGAAACCCTGCTGAACACGCTGTTTCGCCACATCCACATCCGTTTCAATCCGAACGATCACAAGACCCGGTGTGTTGGTGTTCTCCGGAGTGACCTCGATTTGATAGTGTTTTCCCTCCTTGAGAGTGATCAACTTCGAGGTGAAAGGCCCACTGCCCGTTGTTAGCGAAGTAATATGGATCGGTTTCCCGTATTCCATCATTACATCGATTACTTTGGATGTGGCCTCGTCACCAATTTCCCACTTTAATGTTTTCGGCTCGAGTTTGATGATCACCGGAATGTGGACGCGCAAAACTAACGTGTGCGAAGGCTTGTCCTCGGCATCGCCATCCAGCCAGATGTGAATCGGCTTGTCCACCGCGCCTTGGAAGCTGCCGATTTCAAATGTAGCGCGGAGTGTGCCCGACTCGCCGGGTGCGTAACTGAGCTTATCACCCACCACTTTCACCGACAGACACGAGCACCCCGCATCCGCATCCTTGATCTTCACTGGCACCGTGCCGCTGTTTGTAAATTTGAACTCGCTGACCACCTCCTTGGCATCCAGGGCCGCATGAACCTCCAAGTGGGTTTCGTCAAACTTGAGTCCGGCACCCAAAAGCAGGTTTGCAAGCGCGAGCCAGATGGTCAGGCAAATTTTCATGCTCAAATATGAAACCGGAATCTACATCGGCGCAAGGGCGACTGCGATGATCAGACGTCCGCCGCGCCACTCCGGGCCGAGGACATAAAGCGGGCGACCGTGTTGGAGCAGGGCATCGGTCTTGAGAATTTTTTTCCGGCTAATCCATAACTCGAGATCGAGGGAAATGGATTTCGCACCCGGCTGGGACCGGGCTTCGTAGCGGATAAGAATTTCGTCAGAAGGTTTGAGGGGTTGCGCCCAATTCTCATAGGTGCGGAAAATCGGCTGGGTTTCCGCACCCAAAACGCGATAGTGTGCAAACTTGAGCCGGCTCTCGTTCTGAAGGCGTTTTTCCGTTTCCGGGGCGATCCTGGCCGCGCGTTCTCCGGCCAATTCAGGATCAGCATTGGTTGCATGATACACCGTGACCTGGAGTTTGCCGACATTTGCCCGACCGGGATCCTCCTGAGCCTTAATCGCCATCGACGCCAAGCTGAGTAGAAGGAGGAAAGCGGAACGGATACTCTTCATTGCTTGGTGGCGTTTATTTTGGTCTTCTCGTGCGTGGCAGTACGGTCTGCCTCGCTGGAAGTGGGCACGTAAACGGTTTCAAAGAAATCCGTGGAATCAGGAATCGCGGCAACTCCTTTCAAAACTATTACCGTGGCATCCGCCTGCTTGCTGGCGAACCACTTGGCATCCACTCCCTCCTCCGGCGTGTAAACCACCGGAGTCAGCGGCGGGACTACCGTGAGCGGCTGGTTGGCCGGGCGGCTTTGCCTGCCAATCTCAAAAGCGAAAATCATTCCCGCACAGGCGGCTGTTGGTATGAACCATGATTTCCAAAAAAACGCGCTTTTCCGCACGGGCGCGGTAGCGGCAAGCTCTCTGGCTGAAGAATCCAAATCGCGAATACCCTGATTCACACGGCTGAGGAAAAAATCCGGATAGGGAGGCTCCTCGCTGGCAGGGATGTTCTCAGCCATCATTCTCCGGTAGCTACGAAACTCTTCGCGGGCTTGGAGTTGCCCGGGCTGGGTGGCAGCCCACGCATCCATTTCGGCCAGTTCGGAGCCGGTCAATTCGTCATCAAGCCAAAGGGCAAGCCGGGTGTCATCTGGAATCGTATTCATCTTTTAGGAGGGTCTGGAGTTTCTGGCGGGCGTAAAAGAGACGACTCATCACGGTGCCGAGCGTGGAGTCCATTACTTCGGCGATTTCCTTGTACGAAAGCCCTTGGACATCTTTGAGAATCACGGCTTCCCGATGTTCGGGACTTAGCTTTGCAAGGGCTGTTTCGATTTTTATCCGCAGTTCGGTATGGGAAAGAGCATCATCCGGAGAATCGATAATTGCCGGGGCGGTCCTGGCCGAAGCATCAATGCGATCACGATCGAAAATTTCATCGTTCAGCTCCCCGGCACTCTCGATCTTCCGTTTCCTGACCCAATCGTAAACCACATTATGGGCGATGCGGAACAACCAGGTTGAAAATCTGGCCCGCGCTTCGAAGCGCGGAAGAGCTTGCCACGCTTTGATGAAAACGTCCTGGGAGAGATCCCAGGCATCGGCATCGTTTTTGATCATGTTGCGTATCATGGCGAAAATTTTCCCTCGATGGCGGATAACCAGCCCGTCGTAAGCGCGCATGTCACCCTTCTGTGCCAAAGCCACAAGCCGGAAATCCTCTTCATGTTCATTCGATAATGAATCCATCTCTGCGGATCGGGCAGGACCTTGCATTGAATTGGACGGATCGCCAGGCGGCTTATTCATCTGATCTGAAAGGAATTGTGGCGTATCCGCCGACCCCGGAACTCTGGCGATGGAAGGCGGTCGCAGGAAGTGAAAAAAACCGGACCGTGTTTCCACGGCCCGGCTGGTTGAGTTGGAGATTGGTTCGCTAAGCTACGGGTTATCTCATTCAAATGTGAATTCAGCCCAGTTCTTCGGCTCAAGCATGAGCTCGAAAACCGCGTCATCGACAATACCCGTGTGTTGATTGCTCCAGTAAGAACGAAGCCGGGTGCGCTTGCCCGCAGGATCACCGTGAGTGACTCCGAAATCCCCGCGAAGAGTCAGGCCTGGGACGGGCTTGAGATCCAAGGCATTCAAGGGAATGGCGGCTTCGATCAAATAGCGGTCAGCATCCTTCTTCACTTCGATTTTGGCGTCGCTGAGGGTTAATACGCTTTCAACATTGAAGGACTTGATAACGCCTGAGCTGAAGATCTTGGGTTGTTTCCTGGCCGAGACTTCACGATATATGACGGCGGTAGGTTTGCCTTTCAGATCGCCAATCGAAAGCCGGAGATCGCCGGCGACGGCTTTGTCGCGCTTGGGATCAGCTTTCGGATTGGCACCCAGTTGGAAATCGACGGTATCGCCTGAGAGATACATCTGGTCGGCGGCCTCGGCGCCATTGATCCAAGGGGTCGCATCGCGCACTTCCCAGGCGAGATAGAGATTTTGATCGTCATAAGCGAGGCTGGTGCGCACTGCGGCATCCTCTTGCTTTTCAAACTTCACCACCTCCGCACCGCCAAAATCCTGGTCAAGCGCACCGGTGAATTTCGGCGTCATTTTTTTCGCGGTGACACGAGGGGTGCCTTTGGATGTTTGCAATTGTTCCTCGCGGAACGTTCCGGCCTTGGCAATCTCCGCGGCGCTGATTTTCAGCTTTGATCCGGAAATCAGCTTCGCATCCTTGAAACCGGTCACCTCCAGATTCCAGA
>JACMMB010000202.1 GCA_014379305.1 Akkermansiaceae bacterium | reverse complement strand
GATGTCTCCCTCGAAAAGTTGGGTCGGCGGTTGAATAATCACGGAAAGATTTTTGCCCTTGAAGATCACTCTGCTTTGCGCATTGCGCAGGGTCACCATCTTGCCCAGAAACTTCAGACTGACCCCTTCTTTGGCCACCATGTCCACCGTCAGGCTGGTTTTGGCCTGCGTGTCCAGGTCCACCATGCCTTCTATTTTTACTTTCGGTGCTTTGCTGAACTGATAGGGCGCCAGATATCCGGCCAGCTTGTCGCCGAAGATGACCGCCACTTCGGAAGGCATCAATTCCGACTGCCCGTTCTTGATGCTGACCAGCTTGTTTTTGAAATCATGCCACACTTCCGCGCTGGCTTGGCCCTCGGCCCGTTTCAGGCTCAAGTCCGTCAGATGCAACTTGCTGTCCCAAAAACTGAACTTCGTTTTCACTTCCTGTAGCAAAACCCCCTTGTAGGAAAAATCCTGCAAATCCAGTTGCCCCTCCACTTTCAGCAACTCCGGCTTTAACGCCGTGCCCGTCACCTCGGCCTCAATCTTCGGTCCGGTCTTGAATTGCAGGCTGTTAAAAAACGGCTGCGCTTTCGGCCCAAAAACCTGCTTGAAACTGGTCGGATCCAAATCGCTGACCAACCGCCCCTTCACCTGGTTTTTGCCATCGTAATAAAGACTCGCCGTACAGGCCCCCTCCTCAGTCTCAATTTTCATCTCCGGCACCAAAATCCGGCTGCCATCATAGGATAACGGCAGATAAAATCGTTTGAACTTCGTACCCCGGATCACAAAATCCTTCCACTCCGACCGGGCCAATGCTCGCAGGGTCTCCGCCACATGCTCCGAATCTTTGGATGAAAGCCCGGATATCGGCTCATCGAATAGGAAAACCTCCGCCCGGCTGCCCAGATCAACTCCCAGATTCAGCCTGCTCCGCTCACCCCCGGAAATGGTTTTCTCACCCGGAGAGCCCACCCTCCTCCGGGCGATCCGCTGCAGTCCAAGCTCCGCCAACATGCTGTCCACGCGCCGTTCATGTTCCGCCAAAACCAATCCCGGCCTCCTCACCATCACGCCGTGCCTCAGATGCTCGCGCACGGTCAGTTGGGGATTCAGCGCCTCCTCCTGCGGCATATGCGCAATGAAAGGCACCAGCCGGTCACGGCGGTCGTACAGGGAAATTCCATTCAGATTCACCCGCCCCCGCGTCGGCCTCCGTTGCCCGGATAAGACCGCCAGCAAGGTGCTTTTCCCACTGCCGCTCGGCCCGATAATGCAAAGCATTTCCCCGCGCCTGACCTCGAAGTTGACCTGATCCAGCGCCCTCGAATTTTTCCCGAAATCATGCACCAACCCCTCCACATCGAGCGCTTCAATCTGCGTTCTTTCCTCATCCAGGAAACCTTCGGAAAATCGGCACCTCACTGCCTGGCTGCCCGATAGCCGTATCAGCGAGCCATCCCTTAAAGCCGCCCTCTGCCTCACCGGCAAGCCATCCACCAATACCGGCCCGCCCGCCTCCCTTATCTCCAGCTGCCCTTTCGCGCCCTCGTCATCATAGCGGATGAACAACACCGTCTTCGGCGCCAGCTTCGCCCCCAAAAGCAAATCCCCGCTGCCGAGCGCCGACCCATCATTGGAAACCAGATATTCCTGCTGCTCCGCCGCCAACCGGAAACGCCTTCCCGATTGCAAAGCCTTTTTCCTCAGTTCATTCACCGTCAGGCTGAAACCCGATGCCCCGCCAATCCGCTCATGATTGCGACAATGCACCAAATCGCCCTGCTTCAACGGCCCCTTGCTCCCCACGTGCAGATCCGTATCGGCCAAAACCTCCACTTCCGCTTCCAGACCGAATTTCACCCGGAGCTTGCTACCCCGCGCCCTCGTTCGCTCCGCGATCAGGCCCTCCTCTCCCGCCTCCAGATAAATGGAAGGCATATTACCCATCTTCCTCACATCCAGGAAAAACCGTAAATCGTCATGGGTCATCAGCCAGCCCGGCACCACCAGCTCCTGACGCTCCCTAACCCTCAAAAAAGCCCCGGTAGCGAGTGATTTCCCTCTCACCCATAGAGCCGTTTCACCGGTATTCCTCAGCAAAACCAGATCCCCGACCCGATAGACCCGGAACTCCTGCCCCACGGCTGCGGGCGGCAGGATGACATCCGCGTCTTTGCCGCCGAAAACCAATCGCTCGAACGGCAATTCCACCTCCTTGCCCTCGCCCCGCATTTCCCGCAAAATCGCCGCTCCGACCTCCGGTTTGCCAAGCCGCCGCATGAAAATTTCAAAACTCGCCCGGCTTCGCTCCGAGCGACCCGCCGCATCCACCAGGGTGAATAACTGCAACCCCACCGCCAGCTTCCCCGTTTCATCCAGACTTTTGCGCAACTCGGTTGCCAATCCCTGCAGCGGCTTCGGACTCTTTACCGCTCTCCGCAATCGCCGCGTCAGCCACGCATGATCCACCTCTGGAAACGCGCTCCGCAGCATGTCCAGAATCAGGTCCGCCTCCACCGCACTCAGCACATCATCCAGCGTCGCAAACGCCGCGAACGCATCCACCAGTGCTCCCACCTGCCCCTCCGATCTCTTTCCAAGTCTGCCGAATCGACCTGATCCAGGCAACCATCCCGTTACATCCGTGTTCCAAAAGAATTTCCGTTTCGGCAGGGTTCCATCCTCCCCCATCGCGTCACTTTCTTCCGTTTTCTCGCCATCTCCATCCATCGCTCGACTCTTTCTGCCAGACCCTGCCAACGCCCGCAAGCCTGCGCATCCCGCCATCGGGCCGTCCGAAACCGGCACGGGCCAATTCCCGCTTTGCACCTTACTTGTTTCCCCCTACTCTTCTCCATGCCGAATGATTGCATCGCAGGAAAATGTCCACATCCCATATGGATGCGCCGCACCCTCCTGCTGCTCGGAGCCTATCATCTTCTTTTCGCAATCTGGGCAATTTGCTGCCCCCATAACGCTTTTGATCTGTTAGGCATCCCCCGCCCTAATCACCCCACTCTTTGGCGCGTCCTCGGGATCATCATCGGCGCTCTAGGCATCGCCTTGATCATCGGCGCGGAAAATCCCATCCGCCACTGGCCCATCGTCCTTGTCCTCTTCATTAAAAGCT
>JACMMB010000022.1 GCA_014379305.1 Akkermansiaceae bacterium | reverse complement strand
TGGCGAATGGAACTGTCGCAGACGTGCTCGATGGAGCCGAGGTGGAAATGGCCGGGGCCGTGGTTGGCGGTGTAGATGGCGGCCTTCTTCGGGCAAATGTCGTTCGACCAGACGGGGGTGCAGGCGTGCTTGGCTCCTTGGGTGACAAGGCCGCTGCCGGCAAAGAAATCGACGAAGGAAGGGAGGTGCTCAGGAGTTTTTTTGAACAGTTTTAGTGCGACCCGTCAATCTTGGAGTGCTTGCACGGAGAATGGGGTAAAAATTCAAAAATCCAAGGAAGGAAGCCGTTCTCCTTGGATTTTTTGCTCCCTCCATGGAGGTCTGGGGCGGTCAAAGCTTGTTAGTCGGGACTGACCGCTTCGATGCACCCTGACCCCATTTCCACGATGAAAATCGCTTTGCCGCCATTTCCCCGCGCCATGACGTGATAAACCGCACCCGGGTAGACGAATCGCATGGGTCTGGCCATGCGCCACCCTCATCAATCTCCCTTTCAGATCACGGAGAATGTTACCATGCGAGGACTGATCCCGTCCAGTACATGGAAAACCGGCCGATCCCGTGAAACGCGATCTGCCGGCCTGTTAACAATTGGTTAGAACTGGGGGACTAGCGTTTGGCGACCAGGGTCACCTTTCCGCTGAAGTCCTCATCATCCACGGTGCCGGAAAACCTGATCACAATCGTAAGTGTCTTGCCTTCCACGGTCGCTGCGACCCGGGTGCGCAACTCACCGGAAAAGTCTTCGCTGAAAATCTCGCCATCGAAACTTGCGATGACCGGCTTGGTGGTTGAACCGGAGTAGGTGGATCCGGATTTTGTGAGCACCACTTTGTTCGGTCCGGTGACCTTTACTTCGACATCGGCCATCACCTCATCAGCGGCCTCTTCGACGATCTTTGCCGTGACGTTTTTCTTAAAAATAAGGGTGTTGTCCTCGATGATGACTTCACCTTCTTCAAAGCCAGCCAACCTTTTAAGCAGAGATTTTGGCAAATCGAAGCGGTCGCCATCGATCTTCAGGGATCCAGTCGCTTCGCGGAACTCATAGGTCCCGTCCGCACCTGCGGCCTGCGCCTTGGGGCCGGAAGCAAAGGATACCAGCGAGACGCACAAGGTCGCCATCACTAGGCGGCCGAGGCTGCCAAAGCGGGAGAAACTCTGGGATGGCGGCTGCAGGGGGCCGGGCGATACTGGAGGTAATGTCATGGAATTGGTTTTCATGGTAGCGGAAATAGAGCGAGGGATCGCGCCGTGGATAGCGGTTTTTTCACGTAATTGAGATTGTTTGTGTGTGCGCTCTTTCGAAAAATCGGGTGCGCGAACTGGCACACCCAAACAATTATCGGGGTCACGGAAAATCGTTCACGCCGGTTGACTCACGCATAATCAACCGACCCGGCAAATCCCCCGATTCCATGAAAAGTCACATTGATGTCAAGCTGTCCGTCGGTGACCTCGGCGTCATAGCTGGAGTGGACAACGGCCTGTTCCTCCGTCACAAAAAGGGCATCAAGGGATGCCTTTGCGAAGATCTCTAATGCTCCAGAGGAGACCGGCTGCGTTTCCGGCTTCACCCTTTAGCTTTCTCGCTCCGGTTTTCCGTTTCGGACCGAACCTCTCCCGTGATTTCACGAAGGCCTCGTCCACAAACCTCCGGCTGCCAATTACCGCCCCGTCCGTAAAATAACGCACCCGACAGCGCAGGATCTTGCCGAAGGGGATTTCGCCATCCTTTTGAGCATCCTTCAGCGCTTCTTCCTTTGAAATCCCTTTGCGCAAGGTCTTTACCACGGTTTCACCGTCCCGTCCTACATGTTCCGCGCGTTTCTCCACAGCTCCTCCCATCAAAAGTTTCCGGTAAGCCCGGGAAATTTCACCGGCCCACTGATCCGAGTCCGCTGCCAAACCCAAATGCGCGCCCCAAGCTCGGACCAATCCAGCCCTCGCGGTTCTCCCATTTCTCTTCGATCCACCGCCGATCGCCTCGCCGTAGCTGCTCCAGCGGTAGTCCGCCGGATCTTTCATCATCCCGGCGCGCACCGGATTGAGATCGATGTAGGCGGATATCGTCCTCGCCGCCACGCCGTCCTCGACGATCACGCTCTTGAAGCGATCCTCCCACAACCGCCCGGTCCTGGAATGCGCCCGGTTGAACCACTGGGTGAAACGTTGCAACAATCCTTTCATAAACTCGCCGAGATCCTGCATCCTGTAGGTGAAACGCTTGTGAATCGCCGCCAACGCCTCGTCGAGGCCGCCCTCATTCACATAAACCACCGCCCTCGCATCCGCCAATTCCTTCACAACGCCGGCGACGAACGCATCGCTGTAAATCGCCGACAGCCGCTTCAACAGCACCTCCTCCGAGATCCCGCCCTCCGCCATCCGCGGCACCTCCAGCAGGAGATGGAAATGGTTGCACATCAGGCAATAGGAAACCACCCGACAACCCGTGAATTTTTCCTGCAACCGCATCAACGCCCGGAATTTCTCCTTCTCCTCCGCCCCGAACGCAAACCGTCGCTCCACCACACGCGAAATCACGTGGTAAAACACCGGTTTGCCAGCGGATTTCCGCCACTCCGCCAGCCATCGTGCCTTTCTGCTCATGGGGAGGAACTACCGGGGCAGGAGAGGAATGTCGAGAAAAGACTCTGACTAAAGGCCTGTCCCTCTGTCATGCGGGATGGCTTTTTGTCTATTGATTTTCAACGAAATACGCCTTAATCCCGTGCCATTCAGGCCTGTCCCTCTGTCATGCCTCTGTCATGCTACAGAAGCATCCTCCCACCGTGCGTTTGGGTTCCAAATTTTATTTGTTGACTCGAACTCGACGTGAAAGTAATTAAATTTTCGTAATTTAATTTCCTCCCTATGATTGCTCCTTACTCTTCCTGCGTTCGAGCAATTATCCTTGCAAGTTGCGCCGCATTTTTAGCCTTAGATTCGTATGCTGGCGAAATTCCATCTATGGAAAAGACATCGAAGTGGATAAACTCAAAACGGAGATCCTGTACAATATTTCTATGCCTGCAGCCATAGGCTCTAACGATATCGGGCTGGACCGGGGCCTGCTCGGCGATCACTGCATTGTTAGTTTCAACCGCGTGGGCCGCAAGCTGCTAATGGTGGAACCGAATTAC
>JACMMB010000201.1 GCA_014379305.1 Akkermansiaceae bacterium | reverse complement strand
GAGGATAAACAATCCGAGCATTGCAGGAAGGATTCCGCTTGATACCCTTTTGGATTTAGCCTGATTGTCCGCATAAGGAAGAGGGGAATCAGGCTCCTTGCGCGGGGGCGGATTTTCTCTCTGGCTAGGTAAAACAGCTGGAGCTGCCGTTTGTGCCACAGGCGGATTTTGGAGAGGCTGCGCAGTTGGTTGTGGCTCAGGCGGTGGTGGAGAGGTAATTGTTTCCTGGCAGTGGGGACAGGGACCGGAGGTGGGCGGGAGGGCGAAGGGAATCACGATTCTGCCGTTGCAGTGGTTGCAGTGGAAGTCTCGCTGCTGTGGTTGTAATGAAAAATCGGACATAGTCAGGAACTGCAAAGCAATAATTTAGATTGCTGAAATGACGATGTCAATGCAGTGGGGGCGGGGCTGGTGGCGTAGGAGTGGGGAGTCTTCCGCCTTGCGCGGTCAGGATGTGAAGCCTAGCCTGCGCACCCGCATGGGCTTATGAAATCGGTTTACATTTACGACACGACTTTGCGCGATGGCACGCGGGGGGAGGGTTTCCAGTTGTCCGGCTTGGACAAGCTGAGGATTGCGAAGCGGTTGGATGAGTTCGGGGTGGATTACATCGAGGGTGGTTGGCCGGGCTCGAATCCGAAGGATGTGGAATTTTTCCGCGAGGCGAAAACAATCAAACTGCATCATGCGAAACTGGCTGCGTTCGGCTCCACAAGACGGGCGAATACGAAGGTGGAGGAAGATCCCCAGGTGCGGCTCCTGCTGGAGGCGGAGACCCCGGTGGTGACCATTTTTGGCAAGAGCTGGGAGCTTCAGGTCACGGAAATTTTGCGCACCACGGTGCTGGAAAACCAAGCAATGATCCGCGATACGGTCATGCATCTGGTGAAAAACGGGCGTGAGGTGATTTACGATGCCGAACACTTTTTCGACGGTTATAAGGACAGCCCGGAGCATGCCATGGCCACTTTGAGGGCGGCGGCTGAGGGTGGAGCCGCTTGCCTGGTTTTGTGCGATACGAATGGAGGAACCATGCCTATTGAGATTGAAGAGATCTGCGGGTTGGTCAGGAAACATTTTCCGGATACTCCGATGGGAATTCACACGCACAATGACTGTGAGCTGGGGGTCGCGAATGCGGTTGCCGCAGTGCGAGCGGGAGCAACCCAGGTGCAGGGGACGATCAACGGCTATGGCGAGCGGACGGGAAACTGCAATCTGACTTCCGTAATGCCGATTCTCCAACTCAAGATGGGAATGGAGGTGGTGCCACGGTTGGGTGAACTCAGGGATCTGTCTTACTTTGTCGATGACGTCTCGAACAATCCGCATTTTGCCAGGGCGGCATTCATTGGCCGGACAGCCTTCGCCCATAAAGGGGGAATGCATGTGAACGCGGTGCAGAAACTGGCACGGAGTTATGAGCACATTGTCCCGGCGAGCGTGGGGAACGAGCAGACGATTTTGGTTTCAGAGCTGAGCGGCCAGTCGAATATTTTGCTCAAAGCAGAGCAAATGGGAATGCCGATAGATAAAGGCGCGCCGGAAGCCGCGTCCATTCTTGCAAAGATCAAGGATCTGGAGAATGAGGGATATTCGTTTGAGGCTGCGGTAGGTTCGCTGGAGTTGCTGATCCGGCGGGAGCTCGGGACGTATAGGAAGTCGTTCGAGGCGAATGAATATCATACGAGTTTCAGGCAGTATCGGGACGGGCATAAGCCGGTTTGCGAGGCGACGGTCAAAGTCAGCGTCAATGATCAGTCCGAGCTTATGGTTGCCGAAGGCCATGGTGTGGTGAATGCCTTGGACATCGCGCTGAGAAAGGCGCTAACGCCTTTCTACCCTGAAATTTCCGAGGTTTCGCTGGTGGATTACAAGGTGCGGATTCTCGACGGACACGACGCAACTGCGGCAAAAACCCGGGTGCTGATTGTTTCAGCGCATGGCGGGGATACCTGGGGAACGGTGGGAGTTTCCGAAAATATCATCGAAGCCAGCTGGCTGGCGCTGGTGGATGGCATCGATTTATTCCTGCAGCGCAGATTCTGATTCGCCCTTACTCCGTTTTGTGACCACGGACACGTTCCGCCGGGTCGTCCTTCCAGAGAAAAAGGGCTTTGATGACATCCTTGAAGTTGGTACTCACCTGATGGTTTTCCCGCTGGATCTGGAGTTTCTCATTTTCGACCTCATCGCTTTCAAGGCGATCGGATTGGATGATCGTTGAGGGTGATATCACTGCAAACTGGGGAAAGCGGGTTTCGACGTTTTCCAACAGATCGATAACATCGGTATGCAGTCGCTCAACATGATCGCAGAGGCGTGAGGCTTGTTGCGAAAGGTGTGACGCTTCATTGGCAATGGACGTGCCAGCGGCTTTTAACTTGAGGTCGGCCGCCAAGTCGCGGACTTTACTGCTTAGATCTAGCCATGAACTGGCTAGATCTTTTTCGATTTCTTCGAAGCTGTTTTGGAGGTTGTCGCTCATACTGTAAAATATGGAACGGTTCTTCCCCTTGGCAAGCGGAGAGCGGCTGGATCGGAAAGCGTAAACGCGAATGCTTTACTGCTCCCCGGTGCCGCATTTAATAATTTCCAGGAACGATTGCGGGTCCAAAGACGCACCTCCGATGAGGGCGCCGTCGATGTCCGGACAGGCCATCAGTTCCGCAGCGTTGCCGGGTTTGACCGAGCCACCGTATTGGATGCGGACCTTGGCGGCGGACTCCGAGCCGTAGAGATCGGTAATGAGAGACCGGACGAAGGCGTGGGCTTCCTGAGCCTGTCCGGAGGAAGCGGTAACGCCGGTTCCAATGGCCCAGACCGGTTCGTAGGCGATGACTATGTCGGAAAGATCCCGTTCGGAAACGTCTTTAAGGCCGGCGCTGACCTGGGTGCGGAGAATGGATTCAAGCTGGCCAGCTTCACGTTGCGCGAGGGTTTCTCCAATACAGAAGATGGGCTTTAGATTGGCTTCCCGGGCTT
>JACMMB010000200.1 GCA_014379305.1 Akkermansiaceae bacterium | reverse complement strand
TGCCCTCGCCCACCTCCAGGCGTCCGATCCGATCCGGGCGAAGCTGCTTGAGCGAAGGCTGGTTTGAGAAATCGATCCGAACCTGTATCCTGAGTAATATGACCGACTGGAACGAGCGCTACACCAGAGGCGACACCCCATGGGAAAAAGGCCGGGCCGCCCCACCTTTGCTCGAGCTTTTTTCCCGCACGGATCCCGGACTATGGGGCTGCGGCCCGATTCTGGTTCCCGGCTGCGGAACCGGACATGACGTCCGTGCGCTCGCTACCCTAGGCTTGCCCATCCTCGGACTCGATCTCGCTGAAGAAGCCGTAAGCAGGGCTGATGCATATGCCAAGGTTGCGCATGAAACCTATGCGCACGGCGACTTCCTCGATCCGCTCTGGAGGCGCGGGAAATCCTTTTCCGCCATCTGGGAACACACCTGCTATTGCGCGATCAATCCGGCCCGCCGCCCGGATTATGCGGAGTCCTGCGCCGAACTTATCCAGTCCGGCGGCCATCTGATCGGAGTATTTTACCTCACCCCCAACCAACCCGGTGAAGAACACCAAGGTCCGCCTTTCAACGCCACCATCGATGAGCTTGACGCCCGCTTTTCCCCTTGGTTTACCCGGGAAGATGGATGGGTTCCTGAAAATTCCTATCCCGGCCGCGAGGGTCAGGAGTGGATCGGAATCTATCGCCGAAAATGAACCTTGCCGATCCAACCCGATTTTCGATACTCGAATCATGGAGAAAATACTCGCCATCTGCTTCGTTTGCGCGCTCAGCGCCTGCGGTCTTGGTTCCCGTCCGGGTGGGAATGACATGTCGGAGGCAGACACCACTGATGCCGTCGATGCGATCGCTACCCGCAAGTTGTTACAGGAAAACTCAGGTGCCGTAAGCAGCGATCCTGCCACCATCCGGTTACCGATTCTTCGCGCCGTTGGCTGTGGCAGCCCGGGTTATGCGATCATGAAGGATGGCAGCTACATCGCCACCTATCGCTTCGGCAATGAGAGATATTTGAAAATAGTCGGAACACTCCGCTCATTCCCGGGATTTTCCTACAGTCCGGACGGGAAAATCAACATTCTGGACCAGGCGGTTTCGCACTACAGCACTGGCAATGAGGATCCCGAGTTCACCACGCGGGACAATTATTTCGCCGCTCCCGATGGCCGCAATGCCAACTTCATCTTCGTTTTCGGCGGTAACCGCGATCAGGTTACCCAGGCAGCCCTCTATCGTGAATTTCCTAAACTCGCGTGGTAAGTCGCCCGCTGCCGCCTCGTGAAAACGGTAATCATACCCCAGCCGGTTTCCTACGAGGACGGTCTCGCCCTTCAGGAAAAAACGGTTTCGGAAATCCTCGCCGGCAACGGAGAAGAGACCCTCTTCCTGTTGGAGCACGCGCCGGTTTACACCATCGGCCGCCTGCGCGATCAGTCCTCATTGCGAACAGCCGCCAAGCTCCCATATCCGGTCTTTGAAACCAATCGCGGCGGCCAAGCCACCTATCACGGCCCCGGCCAACTCGTCGTTTACCCGATTCTCGATCTCAATCTGCGTGGCCGCGATCTTCACCTCCATCTCCGTCTCATCGAGGATGCCCTCATGGAGGCATGTGCCGAACTTGGCGTTCCCGCCGCACGCCGCGAAGGCCTCACCGGAGTGTGGGTGGAAAACCGCAAACTCGCCTCCATCGGAGTCGGCGTCCGCAAATGGATTTCAATGCATGGCTTTGCTCTCAACGTCACTTCCGAGTCCCTCCCGCCCTTTCTTGCCATTACCCCATGTGGCTTGGACGGGGTCGGCATGACCTGTTTGGATGCCGAAGCAGGGAAGGCCATCACCATGGAATCTGCCACCGAAGCAATCTCAAGAAGCCTTTCGGAAAAGTTCGGCAGCCCGCACATCTGCTTTTAATCGATGGAAAATCTTGCCCTTGCAGGCATATTTTGTAACTACACAACCATTCATAAAACCAAACCCATCATGAAAATCCAACCCCGTCAAAATTCCAGAGGCTTCACTCTTGTCGAGCTGCTCGTCGTCTTTGTCATCATTGTTGTGCTGGTCACGGTCAGCATCACGGCGATTTTCCGCTTCCGGAAATCCGCCGACAAAGCCGTCGCCATTGGCAATCTGCGCCAGCTCCAAAGCGCCAATACCAACTACGCCGTGGAGCACAATGGCCAATTCGTTCCGCCTTCCGCAAGCGTCGATGGCGTGACTTACGAGTGGTACAGAAATCCCGAATTCATCGCCGCGCTGAAAGGAGACGATGCGACCTTTGGCTCCGGCGGTGCCCCCAACCTCACACTCCCGCTTGGATTGATGGATCCCGCCGTCGTCCGCGAAAAACCCGCAGGCTACCAGGCACTCGCCGCGAGTTACGGCTACACG
>JACMMB010000199.1 GCA_014379305.1 Akkermansiaceae bacterium | reverse complement strand
CTTGAGGCCTTGGAAGCCGCCTTCCTACTTGGCAAGGGCCACGCCTCGGTTTCACATCCGGGAAACTCCCGTCCTTTCACCACCACCTGGACCAACCCCAAAACCGGCTTTACCCTCCGATCTCCAACACCCGCGCTTTTTTCTTTCAACTCGCCACTCGGTGCCTGTCCGAAATGCCGGGGATTTGGAAGGGTAATCGGAATCGATCTGGAAAAAGCCGTCCCCGACCCAACCCTGACCGTCAGACAGGGAGCGATCAAACCCTTTCAAGGAGACCGCGGTGAAGAATGCCAGCGCGACCTCATCCGCAATTGCCTTGAACGCGACATCGATATTGACACCCCGTGGGAGGATCTCGACCCGGCAACCCTTGAATGGATTTACTACGGAGACCGTAGATTAGAAAAACTTGATGCGGAGGCCTTGGAAAATCTCTGGCAATCCGGCGGCTGGTATGGCGTCAAAGGCTTCTTCGACTGGCTGGAAACCAAAGCTTACAAGATGCACGTCCGCGTCTTCCTTTCCCGTTACCGCTCCTACACCACCTGTGATGCCTGCCGTGGAAAACGCCTACAGCCCGAATCGCTGTGCTTTAAAATCGAAGGGAAAACCCTGCCAGACCTTTGGACGCTTCCCATCTCCAACCTCATCATCTGGTTTCAAACTCTACTCGCTTCCCGTCAGGAAATCCAATCCAGGGACGCCACCCTCAAGCTCATCCTGACCGAAATCACCTCCCGACTCTCCTATCTGGATCAGGTCGGCCTTTCCTACCTGACTTTGGACCGCCCCACGCGCACACTTTCCGGAGGCGAAGTCGAACGTGTCAACCTCACCACCTGCCTCGGCGCGTCGCTCACAGGCACCCTCTTCGTTCTCGATGAACCCACTGTCGGACTCCACCCCAGGGACATTGATCGACTGGTTGGCGTCATGCACGGCCTCCGTGACAAAGGCAATACCCTTGTCGTCGTCGAACATGAACAGACTGTCATGCTGGCTGCCGATCACCTCATCGACATCGGTCCTGGCGCAGGCCAACACGGCGGCACGGTCATTTATCAAGGGCCAGCGGTTGACGAATCGTTCGCTTCGGTAAATTCCCGGGAAACCGGCACCCTGCCTTGGCTATCAGGCGGGAAACGGATCGCCATCCCTGAAAAACGGCGCAAACCCACCAAACGGAAAATCTCCATCCGCGGAGCATCGCGGCATAATCTCAAAAAACTCGATGCCGATCTCCCCCTCGGCCTTCTCACATGCCTGACGGGAGTTTCCGGCTCTGGAAAATCCACCTTCGCCCATGATGTCCTCTACCTCAATATCGCCAGGAAACTGGCCATTGAGACGAATGAGGATCCGGCCCCTCTCAAGGAAATACTAGGAACCCAGTATCTTAGCGGAGTAGAGCTTGTGGATCAGACCGCGGTAGCCCGCACTCCGCGCTCCACTCCGGCCGTTTTCCTTGGCTCGTTCGATCCCATCCGCCAACTCTTTTGCGAAACCGATTCAGCCAGATCCGCAGGACTAAAACCGGGCTTTTTCTCCTTCAATTCCGGTGAAGGCCGCTGCGACCGCTGCGCCGGCAACGGCTTTGAAAAAGTGGAAATGCAGTTTCTTTCCGACCTCTACGTCACCTGCCCGGATTGTAATGGCCGCCGCTATAAACCCTCCACTCTCGAATACACTTATCATGGCATATCCATCGCCGGGATACTCGAACTGACCACCACAGAGGCCATCAAATTTCTAGCTGAAATTCCCGCCCAAACCGTCAAGACCGCCCGTCTCACCAAACAGGCTCTCAACGCGCTCCAGCCTCTCGTCGAAGTCGGCTTGGGTTACCTGAAACTCGGCCAAGCGCTCAACACCCTTTCCGGCGGTGAATCCCAGCGCCTGAAACTCTGCCTGCTTCTCGCCACCACCTCGGCCTCAAAAACCGCGGGCTCGAAATTGCTCATTCTGGACGAACCCACCACCGGACTCCACTTCTCCGATATCGAAAACCTGCTCTGCGTTTTTCAAAAACTCGTCGATTCCGGACACTCCCTTCTGGTCATCGAACACAATCTCGACGTGATCAAATCGGCAGATTGGATCCTCGACCTTGGACCGGAAGCCGGCCAGCACGGCGGCCGAATCGTCGCCCAAGGCACCCCCGAGCAAGTTGCCATAACCAATACCCCCACCGCCCGCTACCTTAAAGCAGCGCTCGGCCTTTCCCCTTCCTCAATTTCCCATCCACCATCCACTCACAACTCTCAACCCTCCTCCAATTCCATCACCCTCCGCGGCGCACGCCACCACAACCTCAAAAACATCTCCCTCGACATCCCGCGCGACCAACTCGTTGTCATCTCCGGTCTATCAGGCTCCGGAAAATCAACCCTCGCTTTCGATATCCTTTTCGCCGAAGGCCAGCGCCGTTTCCTCGACTCCATGTCTGCCTACGCCCGCCAGTTTGCCGAGCAACTGGAGAAACCGGAAATAGACCAGCTTCAAGGCCTCCCGCCCACCGTCGCGATCGAGCAACGCGTCTCCCAAGGCGGCGGCAAATCCACCGTCGCCACCGTCACCGAACTGTGGAATTTCATCCGCCTCCTCTACTCGAAGCTTGGCACCATTTACTGCCCCGATTGCCAGTTACCGGTGGAAAAACAATCCCTGGCCGCCATTGAAAAAACCATTTTAGCCGAGCTGAAAAAAGGAGCTGTCACCATCCTTTCCCCACTTATCCGCGGTAAAAAAGGCTACCACACCGAAGTTGCCCAATGGGCCATCAAGCATGGATATACCAAACTTCTCGTAGATGGAAAATTCCAGCAAGCGGAAGCCTTCACCCGCCTCGAGCGCTTCAAGGAACACGATATCGATGTGGAAGTTGCTAGTTTACAGTGTTCAGTTTTCAGCAAGCAGAAGAACACCAAACGCGGTGCCTCTTCCCTGAAAACTGAAAACCTGAACCTGGCCACTCTCCTGCAAATGGCCCTTACCATCGGCAAGGGACTCATCAAAATCCTCACAGCGGACAAAAAATTCATCCTCCTTTCCACCTCCTCCAGTTGCCCGGCTT
>JACMMB010000198.1 GCA_014379305.1 Akkermansiaceae bacterium | reverse complement strand
GTTATACGTCGCCACCACCATCCCCGCCTCCCGGAGCATCCGCAGATGCCGCGAAGTCAGGCTCTGGGACTTGCCGATCCGCCGCGCCAGCTCCTTGACCGGCATCACATCATCCTTCGCCAGCTCCCGCAGCAAACGCCACCGCGCCGGATCGTGCAACACCAGCGCCACCGCCTTCGCCGGAAACACCCGTCGCTCCAAATCACCCACAACCCACCTCCCCCGCCGCAGTTGAACGCATAAAACCTCCCGGCCTTCCACCTCTAATGCCGGCCCCTCCCGGAAAGTCCCTTTCACCCGCCAAAAACTCCGCCGCCGCCGCCCCTATTTTCCCATCCCTCCCGGAACCGCTCCCCGCCATTCCCAATAGTCTCCTAGAAACACCCGCTCCGCCCCCGCCATCACCATAAATCCTTGATAACATATCGAATAAGTGCCTAAAAACCGTCGATAATGCAACAAAAAACGCTACGAGTGTGTCATAAAATTTTCATAAGATGCCATACAAAGTTCATAAGACGCCGCTCAATTTTCATAAGATGCCAGACAACTTTCATAAGATGCCATACCATTTTGATATAGTGCCATACAATTTAGATAAGACGCCACACAATGTTCATATTTCGCCATACAATGTTCATATTGACACATAAAATTTAGCTTTTACCATGATCTTAGCAGCCTTTGTTGCCAAATTAGCAGCTTATGCCGTCAACTTTTCCAGCCCTGCGGATACTATCCGCAGCTCCTCAAAGGATTCCCAAGGAGTGGCGGATATCATCCGCCATCAAATCGCCGCCAGCCCACCCGCCGCCAGCCAAAGTTCCCTGCCTTCCGATTCTGGCTATCCGCCTACAACTCGAACTCCACCCCGGGCTCCGGGATATAGACCTCCGCACCGGGCAGGCGGCGCTCCAGCTCTTGCTTGAACCAGCCCATCGCGCCGAGATCGCCGTGGACGAGGAAAATTTTCTTCGGCTTCACGCTGACGGCGAAGTCCGCAATCGCATCCCGGGTCGAATGGCCGCTGAAATCGAAGACCCGCACCTCGCAATTCAGCGGGACCGCCGGGTAAGCCGGATCGAGGATCACCTTGTCGCCCGGTTTGGCCGCGCGGATCCTGCCGCCCGGTGTCTGGGAATCCGCATAGCCGACGAAGAACAGCCCGTGCTTCTTGTTTTCCAAAACCCCCTGCCGCGCGAAGTTGTTCGATACCGTTTTCTCCGACATCATGCCGCTCGATAGCGCGTAGATGCAGCCGTTGTTGAACGGGATCGGCCCGACCCGTTTGCGGTTGCCGCCCGCCAGCTCCATGTCGGTGAGAAATTTGAACCCCCGCCGGTTCCGCCGCGAGACATCGCTGAACTTGTCGTAAATCGTGGTCATCTTCGTGCTCAGGCCTCCGATGTAGACCGGCGTTTTCTTATTCAGCAGACCGTCTTCCTTGAAGCGCTGCAGCATGGCCAGGACTTCCTGGGTTTTCCCCATCGCAAATACCGGCACCAGCGCCGAGCCGCCGCGCTTGAGCACGCCGTTGATCGCCTCCGCGAAGGCGTTTTCCTCCGCCCGCCGTGAGTAATCCGCCCGCCGCGCCTGCTCGCCGCGCGTCGTTTCCACAATCAGGACATCGACTTCGCCCTGGGGGAAAATCGCGCCTTTCTGGAGCGTGCTGTCCTCGAAATTCACATCCCCGGTGTAGAAAACCTTTTTCCCCTCGATCTCGAACATCACGCCGACCGAGCCCATGATGTGTCCGGCATCAAAGAACTCCGCCCGGATTTTCCCACCCGCATCCACCTCGAAGTTCCGACCGACATTGCGCAGCTCGAAGGAGCCCTTCATGCGATCAAGCTGGCCGTGATGGAAGAACGGATAATCGGTGATGCCAAGCTCGGTGCGCTTGGATTCCATGACGTTGACCGAGTTGTGCAGCATCGCTAAGGCCAGCTCCGCAGTCTCCGGGGAAAGGAACACGCGAGCGTCTTTTTGCTGCTCCATGAGCACCGGCAGGGTTCCCACATGATCCAGGTGCGAATGCGTCACGAAGATCGCATCCACCGTGTTTTCATCCACCAGCTCGTAGCGCGGGATCGCGGTCAGGCCCTCCTCCTTGGGGTGCATCCCCGCGTCAAGAATCACGCTGATGCCGCCTGATTTGAGCAAATAGGAATTCGCCCCGATTCCGACATCCCTGCATAAACTCTTGAAAACCATATTTTCTTAGCCGCCTCAGAACACTTCGCCGGTCTTGAAGAAGCGCTGGATCTCGGCCTCGGCGGCCTCGGAAGAATCGGAGGCATGGCAGACGTTGGTCATCATGTCCTCGCCGAAATCGCCGCGGATCGTGCCTTTCGGAGCGAGCTGGGAATTCGTCGGGCCGAGGAGATCGCGCACCCTGGCGATGACCTCCTCACCTGCGAGGGCAAGGGCGATGACCGGGGTCTTGCTCATGAAAGCGACGATCTCCGGGAAAAACGGCTTGTCGGCGACATGGGCGTAATGCTCGCGGAGGATGGCTTCATCGAGTTGCATCATCTTGATGCTGCGGATGGTGAAGCCTTCCTTCTGGAAGCGGGACAAAACCTCGCCGGTGAGGTTTTTCTCAATCGCATCCGGTTTCAACAAAATCAGGGTAGTCTCTAGAGCCATGGCTTGGAATTAGGCGGGTCGATGGCGGCGTGCAAGACTTTTCACGGCAGCTAGAATTCACAATGCCCCGGGGTCCGCGGAAACGGGATGACGTCGCGGATGTTTGAAATTCCGGTGACAAACATCAGCAGCCGCTCGAAGCCGAGGCCGAATCCGGCATGCGGCACGGTGCCGTATTTCCGCAGATCGGAGTACCAGGAATAGGCTTCGGCATCGATGCCGTGGTGGCTGAAGTTTTCCAGCAGCACTTCGTAGCGCTCCTCCCGCTGGGAGCCGCCGATGATTTCACCGATGCCCGGGACGAGCAGATCCATGGCGGTGACTGTCTTTCCGTCCTCGTTGAGGCGCATGTAAAACGGTTTGATCTCCTTCGGGTAGTTGTAAACGGTGACCGGCTGCTTGAAATATTCCTCGGTAAGCCAGCGCTCGTGCTCGGATTGCAGATTGAGGCCGTAGGCGACCGGGTATTGGAATGTTTTCCCGCAGCCTTCGAGGAGCTTGACCGCTTCCGTGTAAGTGATGCGCTGGAACGCATGCGCGGCGACGTGCTCCAGCCGCTGGCGGAGGGTTTTATCGACGAATTTCTCGCAGATCGAGAGATCGTGATCCTGGCCTTCGAGAGCTTCCCTGACGAGAAAGCGGATCATCTCCTCCGCAAGATCCATGTCGCCTTCCAGATCGCAGAACGCGACTTCAGGCTCGATCATCCAGAACTCGGCGGCGTGGCGCGAGGTGTTCGAATTCTCAGCCCGGAAGGTCGGGCCGAAGGTGTAGATGTTGGAAAGCGCGCAGGCGAAAGTTTCCCCTTCCAGCTGGCCGGAGACGGTGAGGTAGGCGCGTTTCCCGAAGAAATCCCCGGCGTCTTTGGAAACCGTCCGGTCGTCCAGAGTCGTGACCCGGAACATTTCCCCCGCGCCCTCGCAATCGCTGGCCGTGATGATCGGGGTGTGGACGTAAACGAAATCGCGTTCCTGAAAAAACCGATGCACCGCGTACGCGAGCCGGGAGCGAATCCGGAAAGCCGCGCCGAAGAGATTGGTCCGTGGCCGCAAATGGGCGATGGAGCGCAGGAACTCCGGGCTGTGCCCTTTTTTCTGCAATGGATAATCATCCGGCGCGATGCCCAGCAGCTTGAGCGAAGTCGCCTGCAGCTCCCAGTCCTGCCCCTGCGCCGGTGATGGAATCAATTTCCCGAACACCCGCACCGAAGCCCCGGTCGTCAGCTGCGGCATCGACTCGTAGCCTGGAATTCCAGAATCGGCGACAATTTGAAGATTGAGGATCGTGCTGCCATCGTTGAGCTCGATGAACGAAAAGGCCTTTGCATCCCGGCGGGTGCGGATCCACCCCGCCACTTCAATTTCTTCGATATCATCGGCCGGCTCGCTGCGGGTAAGGACGTGCTTGATAAGTGTGCGCATGGTCTGGACGCTTCTTAACGGCGAATCCATGGCGAGTCCAACCGCGAAACCATCGGCTAACGAAGTTTGTCCTTAAGCTCGCTGGCTGCCGCAGCGACATCTTCCGCGGTAAGCAAATAGGAAACCACCACGCACCGCCGCGCCCCTGCGGCGATCACCTGATCAAGATTCTCCGGCCTGATCCCGCCGATACAAAAGGCCGGCAAATGCCGCCCTACCTGATCCTCCATCCTCCGCACCCCATGCAGACCAATGGCCGTTCTGCCCGCCTTCGTCGGCGTCGGAAACAGCGGGCCGTAGCCGATGTAATCCGCCCCTTCATCAAGTGCCGCCTGTGCCTGTTCCAATGAGTGGGTTGATCGCCCGATCAAAATTTCCGCGCCAACGATGTTCCTCACCTCCTTCAACATCCCGTCTTCCTGCCCCACATGCACACCATCCGCGCCGAGCGCCACAGCCATTTCAGGGTAGTCATTTAAAATGAAAGGAACGCCTGCCGCCTTGCACAATGGGATCATTTCACGGGCAGCTGCGGCAACCGTTTCCAGCTCCACCCCTTTCGCCCGCAACTGCAACACATCCGCGCCGCCGGTCAGCAAATCTTGAGTGATCTTCGCGATTTCCTCCGCCGCCACATATCCAAAGTCAACGATCCCGTAGAGCCACGCATCCTCAAGCCGTTTCCTCCGCGCCAAACGGTTCACAGCTTTTTCTCTTCAAGAAACCGCGCCACCCAGCCGATATCGTATTTTCCCGCCGCGAAATCCGGGTGATTAAGGATTTCCTTTTGGAAAGGAATCGTCGTCTTGATCCCTTCGATCATGAACTCACCGAGCGCACGCTTCATCCGCGCGATTGCGATCTCACGCGTCGCCCCGATGACAATCAGTTTGGCAATCATCGAGTCGTAATAAGGCGGCACCGTATAGCCGGAATACACGTGCGTATCCACCCGCACCCCTTTCCCGCCCGGTGCATACCAGAGGGAAATGGTGCCGGGACTCGGCATGAAATTATTATAAGGATCTTCCGCATTGATCCGGCACTCGATGGCGTGGCCACGCGGATTCACTTCCAATACATGGCGTGAAAGCGGCTCGCCTGCCGCAACCCGGATCTGCTCCTTGATCAGCTCGCAACCCATCACTTCCTCCGTCACCGGATGCTCCACCTGGATCCGCGTGTTCATCTCCATGAAATAGAAATTCTCCCCCGCCTCATCGACCAGATACTCGATCGTGCCCGCGTTCTGGTAATTGATCGCCGTAATCAGATCCACCGATGCCTTGCCCATCCGCGCCCTCATATCCGCAGAGAGCAATGTCGATGGACACTCCTCGATGATCTTCTGATTCCGGCGCTGCATGGAGCAATCCCGCTCGCCGAGGTGGATATAATGCCCATGCGAATCCGCAATGACCTGGAACTCGATATGATGCGGATTGATCACCAGTTTCTCCAGATAACAGTCGCCATTTCCAAAAACCGCCAAGGCCTCATTCGAGGCCGCCTGGAACTGCGATTTGAACTCTTCCTGCTTATAACATGGCCGCATGCCGCGTCCGCCGCCACCCGCCGTCGCCTTGATCATCACCGGCAGCCCGATCTTCAGCGCCTCCTCAAAAGCCTCGTGCTCATCCGCCATGATCCCCGAACCCGGAGTGATCGGCACGCCGTTCGCCACCGCGGTCGCCCGCGCGGTCGCCTTGTCGCCCATCATGGAAATGATTTCCGATGACGGCCCGATGAAAGTGATCCCGGAGGTCGAGCAAATTTCCGCAAAGCGGGCGTTTTCAGAAAGAAAGCCGTAACCCGGATGGATCGCATCCGCGCCCGTAATTTCCGCCGCAGCGATAATCCGATCCGGCTTCAGGTAGCTTTCCTTACTCGCTGCGGGGCCGATGCATACCGCCTGATCCGCCAGCTGCACATGCATGGAATCCACATCCGCCTCGGAGTAAACCGCCACGGACTCGACCTCCAGTTCATGACAGGCACGGATGATCCTCAGTGCGATTTCCCCGCGATTTGCTACCAGGACACGTTTGAACATTTCGTTGGATTCGGTCAGGTGGGCGCACTACTTGATGCGGAAGAGCACGTCCCCGTACTGCACCGGGTTTCCGTCCTCCGCAACCACCGCACATATTGTCCCGGACCGTTCCGCCTTGATCTCGTTCATCACCTTCATCGCCTCGATGAT
>JACMMB010000197.1 GCA_014379305.1 Akkermansiaceae bacterium | reverse complement strand
TATCTCGATCTTTTTGATGGGGTGACCACGCAGCGACCTTCCGGCATTCCCACTTCCTTCACCACGGCAACTGTGCTGCTCGCCATGGACCAGGCCCGCGCCACGATGGGAGTGAAACTCAACGAGAAGCTCGTCAAGCACTCGATCGCCGGCATCAACTATCAGCGCACTCCGGATTTTTCCTACACTTACTCCTTTACGCACCGCATGCGCCCGCGGGTGGACATCAACCGCCCCGCCGGCTCGCTCGCCCGCTCCCAAGCCTGCAACGCCGCCCTCCGCGTTTTCGGGGAAAAGGCCGTAACCGATCAGGTTCTGACCGCTTGGGCCGATCGGTTTCTCGACCGCGAAGGTTTCCTTAGCAACGTGCGCAAGCGCCCGGTGCCCCACGAGGGCCAATTCCGAATCGCAGGCTACTTTTATTATTACGGCATTTATTATTTCACCGAATCCGTGAAACTGCTGCCCCCGGAAACCCACGCGGCTTACGCGGAACGTCTCGCCGCCGTCCTGTTGGAACGCCAGGAAAAGGACGGTTCATGGTGGGATTATCCGCTCTATGATTATCACCAAGCCTATGGCACCGGGTATTCGCTCATGGCCCTGGCATGGTGCCGTGCGGTCCTCCCCACCGGCGACTGATCGCCAGCCCAGTCCCGTAAAAACTCCAGCAGCGCACGGCGGAAAACGGCGCGGGAGTCCTACAACGAAGCCCCCATCTCGTGATCTGGAGAGTCTCAAGTTCTCACCCTAACCTAAATAAGGGGAAGGGACATTCCCTGCCCTTTCGTCGTATTCACCAACCATGGGGACAGGAATGTCCCCACCTCTTAACAGGTTTCCCGAGGGTCTCATCAGGATTTAAAAAAAGATCATTCTGACTCGTTCTTCGTGATTCTTCATATTTTTCATAGTTCTCAATTTCCCATCAAGGCTTACTCTCTGCACCATGCGGATCACAGCATGAGCGTCACAGCTGCTTTGGCCGCTTTTTCCCGGTCCGTCCGTAATTCCTGCCAATATTTTCCCTGTTTTGAGATCGATGAATCCATTGCCTGCCCCAGTTTCGCCGTCCGCAATTCTCTCCTTCGACTTCGATGGAACGTTGCACGATCCTGCGCAAGATCCACCGGTGCCGCCGGCCTTTTTCGAACTCCTGAGGAAGCTACGCGAGGAGCAAGGGGTGATCTGGGGTATCAATACCGGACGCTCGCTGGCCCAAATTATGGAAGGTTTTATCGAAAGCCGGTTCCAATTTCTACCCGATTGGGTGGTCGCCCGTGAATGTGAAATTTACACTCCAAGCGCATCGGGACAGTGGCTTCCTCACACCGGGTGGAATCTTCGGTGTGAGACTGAAATCCACAGCCTGTTCAAGCGTGCCAACAAACTGCTGGATCATGTGCGGCGGGAGATCGAAAGCCACACCGGTGCCAAATGGCAGGAAATGAATGGTGAAATCGCGGGCATCATTTCCCAGTCCGACGAAGAGATGGATTGGATCGTCGATCACATCAGACCGCTCGTCGCCTCCGAACCGCACCTCGCTTGGCAGCGCAACTCCATCTACCTGCGCTTCGGCCACCGGGATTATCATAAAGGCAGTAGCTTAAGTGAAATCGCCGGTCAATATGGCTTAACTTCGGCCCAGACCTTCGCCATCGGCGATGGCCAAAACGATTTTGAAATGCTGGATCCCGTTCATGCCGCTATGACCTCATGTCCGACAAATGCGGTGGCCACTATCAAAGAAAAGATCGCCGCAAACAACGGATTGATCACCAAAGCGGCCCACGGATACGGTTCAATCGAGGCCCTGTTTCACTATTTTAAATCTCGAG
>JACMMB010000196.1 GCA_014379305.1 Akkermansiaceae bacterium | reverse complement strand
GCGCCGCTTTGGCAGGGCTTGTCACTTTTCCCGGCGCTGGATTTTTTTCCTTGGCTTTTGCGGGCGGGGCCGCACCCAGCGGGTTGGCAAAAACAATCGCGATGCAACAGGTGGGAATTAGAAATCGTTTCACTGGAACTCTGATAGGACTCTTCATATGCAAAAGCAAGTCCACCAATTCGAACGAGCCAAACCCCCACCCTCAGGCAAGGCTTTTCATCAGCGCAGCGAATCCTCTCATGTGCGCCTTGGTGCGCGCCTCTAGATTTGCCTTGCTGGGGGTCTCGAAAGTGAAAGAAAGCGGACAACCCTTTTTAGCTAAAAAAATCGCTTCCGGCCAGGATTCCGGCAAGTCGGCCTCCGCGCAATGGAAAATCCAGCCCGGTTCACGGACCTCGTGCCCATCAATTATTTCACCGGCCTCATGGGAGAAGATCGGCGCTATCTCCAGGAGGATGGCTTCGGCGCGCTCGGGATTATCCTCGCCGAGATTTATTTCGTAAAAGTAAAAGCCCGACGTTTCCCAATCCTCATGCATGGAAACAAATACTTCAGGGACCGGATGGCGTTCAAGCCAAGCCGCGTGTGCGGAGATTTCCGCGGTTTTCAGGACGCGATAATCACGATTCAGATCGTGGCCATCTGCGTTTTCGCGTTGGTTCCTGGCAAGTCCCCCCGGGTTTAGAGCGGGACAAATCAACCAGTGATGATCCCCGGAGAAAAATCCGTTTTCCATCATTTCCAGCACAGCAAGGGGCCCGGCGGGTTCGTCACCATGGATTCCGGCGGAAAGATAAACAAGAGGGCCATCGCCCTTTTTTTCCCAAGCGGTAAGTGTCCCATCACTGGTTTCGAACAAGCTTTCCGATGAAAATCCACCTGCCGCGGCGGCGGATGAAAAATCAGTGAGATAGCTGGTCCAATCAAAGCGATCACGCATGACGGATTTTACTCAGGACTCATCGAAAATTTCCGCAAAAAACTGCTGCATATCTTCCCATGACCGCATGTCCGCGGATTTATCGTACGCGACGCCCTTGGAGATATCATCTCCTGCGGATTCCTGAGTAAACGCATGGACGGCACCGCCGAAACTCACAAACTGCCAATCCGCCTTCGCGCTACTCATCTCGAGCTGAAACGCATTCACTTCCGCAGCTTGAACATGAGGGTCGCTCGCACCATGTAGGCAAAGTATCTTTGCTGAAATCTTACCTTTTCCCGCACTCATCCCGGGAGCCGAGGCAAGGCTACCGTGAAACGATACCACACCTGCAATATCTGTTCCGGCGCGTGCCAGTTCAATAACCCCAAGTCCACCGAAACAGTAGCCGACAGCGGCTATTTTTGATGGATCCGTGTGCGAGTCCTGTTTCAAAACTTCCAGTCCGGCAAGCATCCTGTTCCGGAAAAGCGTGCGATCGGATTTATATTTCCCGGCTTCCTCTCCAGCGGCGGGTGCGGTCGGACGAATCCCCGCGCCATAGATATCCGCTGCAAACACATTATAGCCAAGTTCAGCAAGCATCTTGGCACGTCGCTTCTCGTGATCTCCCAAGCCCGTCCACTGATGAATAATCAGAACGGCCGGACGTTTGCCCTTCAACGCATCGTCATAGGCATGATATCCTTCCAACTTCACATCCCCATGGCTGTAAGGAATCGATTTCTCCAGGATGGCGGCGTGTAGATTGAAGCAACCCAGAAGGCTGCAAAGCTGCAAAATGATCCTGTTCATATCTCTATAGAATGCGGAATTCCGGCAGAGTCAAATTTTGAAGAAACGGGAAAAGATAATTGATTAAGTTTAGTTGATATTTTATTCATATAATACATAAACCTAGATATGAATATATTTTTCCTTGCCGCTTGGTAGAAAATTATATTCATTCGGGCGTTCACCAACCCTGAACGCTCCCCCCCATGAAAACAAAAATTCCGCTCTTTGCGGCACTGTATTGCGGTCTATGCACCGTTGGCTCGGCATTCACTCTGGATTTTGCCGATTACGTAGGCGTAAGCCTTCCACCAAACCCGCTCACCATCCCCATCGCTGGATATGGTAGTGTCACGTTCGATGCTGGAACCGGTTCCAGTCTCATCGTCGATTCGGCATATCTGAACGATAATGGTTTTGGCGCACCGTCCCTCTCGTTCAATCAGAACGAGGCGGTTAAAGTTACATTCAACAACGCACCTCCCCTGAATGTCGATTTCGACTTCGTTGGCGTTTCCGCCGGTGAAGCGTTTGTCGTTCAGCCCGACCTGTTCACTCCACAATCATTCATTGTAAATCTGCAAGGTGGTGGAGATGGCGCGGGTATTTACTCAATCAGTTGGAATCAGGTTCCAGAGCCAACCGCTTCGCTCCTGGGTGCTCTTGGAGGTGCGTTTCTCGTGATTCGCCGCCGCCGCTAATCCATCTCAACAAATTCTGTTTTATACAAGCCCGCCCGGAGATCCGAGGCGGGCTTTTTTCTCAAGCTATTTAACGTTGGTTTCGAAGAGCTCAACCGTTTCACGGAAAAGCAACTTATCGCTGGCATAGCGGGCTTTCACTTCTTTGATGATGCCGATCCGCGGCGCAAACCAAGTCGTTCGGCGGATTTCGAACTTACCGTCGTTGCCTGTCATAAGCAGCCTGATGACTGGAAACTCGCCTGCGGGAACTTTGATCTTTTCCCGGGCGACGACTTTCATACCACGCTTGCGGTCACTACCCTTCACACTGAAATTCGCCATTTCCTGGCCAGGTCTCATACCAGCGATCACAAAAGGAATCGGCGGATCAATCCACATTGGCTTGGCATCAGCCGTTTCCGGGCGGGTGGAGCCGCGCATGAGGACGCGGTCTTCATGAATCTCCACCAACTCGCGTTCAATCGGCTGGCCTGCCGAAACCACGTCAAAAGCATCGACTTCAGGAAGCCCCTTTCCGGCTGTGACCTTGCCGATAAAGGTCCGGGTTTTCTGATGGTCCACATCGACCGCCGAAGCTCCTTCGGAAGTGACGCCGGCTGGAATTTCCACGCGAACTTTATACTTCCAATAATCACCTTTTTTAATCGGAAGAATCGGAGTGTCGGATGCTTTCAGTTCCGCTGAGAGTGTTGGATCGGGTTGTTTCGGTGCGCTTTTTGGTTTGTCGCAGGACACAACTCCGAATAGCAAGGCTAGGATATATAGTGCTTTCACGTGAGTTCAGTTGAATTATGAAACGGCGTTCCCGCCCCCGGAGTAAGGGGCACCGAGCCGGGCGATTTTTCGAGTGCCCGGAAAAACCTTCGAACCCCGATTTCTCAGGCGAATAATGAGGACGACGAGACCGAAGAGAATCGGAATGGCGGCGGCAGCACCGAGAATGGCGGAGAGCTTCAGCAGACGCTTGCGCTTTTCGTGTGCCATTTGTTGCCTCAGGCGCTCGGTGATCAGGGATTCACTTCTCAAAATAGCGCCTCCCAGCCAATACCGAAGCGCGTCGGCGGCTTCGGTGGTCGCAGCGCGTATTTTTTCGTAGTCGTTCGGTTCGGCAGCCGCTCGTTTCCGGGCGGCGGTGATATACTCGGAAATAACTTCCGGCTTGATAGTGGTGGTAACAGCGCCTCCGAGCTTTATCCAAGGAGTTCCCGAATGATCCGACACGTGTAGCACAACCGCATGCGCGGGACCTGTGGACCATTTCGCAGCGAAGCCATTGGCAACATGCATTGGCGGGGCTTCACCGATTTCAGGAAGGATCACGACCACGATATCAATCCCTTCGTTTTCCAAAATCACTTTCAGTGGCTCGGATATTTCCTTCTGCTGCTTCAAGGTAAGCACTTCGGATGGATCAAAGATGGAGTTTGCAGGGCGTTTTCCGAATTTGAATCCGTCCCCGGTATCCGGAAAGGCGTAACCTGTCATCAAAGCTGCAATGAGAATATGTAGGCAGATGGATTTCATGGATCCGGTTTTGCGGATTTTTGTTTTTGGGCGCGCTTCCATGCCTCTTCCAGCAACCTGCCGGCATGGTTGAGAAATTGTACGACGGCTTTACCAGTGTGGCCTGCGTGAAAGGTTTCTGCGGTTGCGACGAGCGATTGGTTCCACATTTCATCGGTGAGCCAAACTTCCGCTCGGTATCCAGCGGTCACGGAAGCGCGTCCGTTATTCGTATCGATTAGCAAAAGTATTGTCCACTCGCGGTCCTCAGGACTTTCTTCCGCCAGCAGCGGACAGACATTCATCAGCCAGAATCCGAAAACAGGCTGGCCGGTTTCCGGGGGCAGGGCGACCGCGCAGATACGCCAATGAAACTGCGGGTATCTTTTTTTAATTCCGGCAACAGACGTTTTGATATTTCGCTGTTCTTTCTCGCTCCAAACATCGGCCACATCGAGAATGGGAAGCAGTGGCGGCGGAGTGTCACCAAACATTTCCAAGGTCCTCGCTCCCGTGAAACCGCATTTTTCGCACCATTTCGCCTCACGTTCGAGCTTATGCTGACATGAGGGACAATAGACGCCACTTATCGCAAAGCGTTTTGGAGAATATTCGCGCTCCTCCGTCATCGTTTCAGGCGGATGGAAGTGGACTTGCCATGGGCATCGAGACCTTCGAGACGGGCGAATTCCTCGATGACGGAAAGCGATTTTTTGACCGCCGTTTTGTCCATTTTTACGATGCTGGTGCGCCTTTGGAACTGGTCGGCGCGGAGACCGGAAAATGAACGCCCCGCCCCTCCAGTGGGCAAGGTATGGCTGGGACCGGCGAGAAAATCCCCAACTGCAACCGGCGAGTCCGCACCAAGGTAAATCGCTCCCGCGGTTCGGATTTTCGCAAGGATTCCAGCCTCGTCCTTTACAACGAGTGATAGGTGTTCCGGAGCGAATTCATTGACGATCTGAATGCCTGCTTCGAGGGATTTCACCTCCAGCATGAAGGTTCCCGTTTTAAGAACTTCCTTAATGATTTTATCACGGCCCAGGCTCACGAGCTGTTTTTCAATTTCCGATTTCACCTTTGCAATCAGGGCTTTCGAAGGGGTGATGAAGCCTACGATGCTATCGCCTCCATGCTCGGCCTGGGCCAGCAGATCCGCAGCGATGTATGCGGCCTTCCCGGAGGCATCGGCGAGGATCAGGATTTCACTGGGGCCGGGCAGCAAATCGATGGAAACCGCACCGACAAGTTGACGTTTGGCCTCGACCACAAATCGATTTCCCGGTCCGAAAATACGATCCACAGGGCGAATGGATTGCGTCCCGATAGCCATGGCTGCAATGGCTTGGGCGCCTCCGACTTTGATTGCTTCAGTGACGCCGGCCTGTTTCATCGCATAGAGCAGAGCAAGGTTCACCGTGCCATCGGCACCGCACGGCGTGGCGGCCAGAATTTCAGCGACCCCCGCGGCCTGGGCAAAACCCGCGGTCATCAGGGCGGTGGAAACCAGCGGAGCCTTTCCACCAGGGACATAGACTCCGACCCGGTCGAATGGGCTGAATCTCTCGCCGACAATGGCTCCTTCCGCATTTTTCCCGGACCAATCCTTGCGCATGCTTTTCTTCGCAAAAGCATGGATGTTTTTCAGACTACGGCGAATCGCCTCGCGAGTGTTGGCGGAAACACCAGCTTCGGCTTCCGCGAATTCCGCTTCGCTGACGAACAGGCTTTTCCGCGTGAGTTTCGCACCGTCGAAGCGATGCGTAAGTTCAACCAGCGCATCATCTCCACGCCGTGCGACGGTGGAGAGTATTTCGCCAACAAGATCCCGCACCGAATCTTCCGGAATGGCCCTGCGGCGCAAACGCTTGATAAATGCGGGGTATCCCGCGTCCTTATAACTGAGAATCTTCATACCGCTGAACTGGGCCGAACATGCACGCTGCAGACCTATCCGCCAACCATCAATGCACCGACCTTGCAGGTCGGATTTTCAAGGCGGCACGGACGACAATACCGATTCCCCCGACAACGAATAATCCCGGGAACCAGATCGAATATCCGGCGGCTTTCGAATCCGGCTTGAGCACGGCGAAGTCCGGGCGGGCCGGATTCACGTAACAGCTGGTTTTCGCCCCTTTGGGAAATTTCTCCAACTGTTTCGTGACGGCGTTTTTTTTGTTTGACCAAGGGTTCCCGCGTGAGGTGAGACGCTCCCCCGTTTTCGCCTCATCCATCCATTCATAGCCGTAAAGAAGCTTCATCCGGTATTCCATTGGGGAAAATTCATCATGCTGCCATTCTTCAATTTCCGAGGATAGAATCACAGCCTGGACTTGCGGCCAGTTATGCATTTCACGGGCGCGCTGGAAGCTCTGCCACATCAGAATAGAGAAAACTCCGCCTATCGCGGCGATGCCAAGACCGAGCAAAATGAGAAAGACCGAGCCGATTTTCATGCGACGCGGTGAGTCAATAGCCGGCTCAAGTGAAATGCAACACTTGTAAGGATGGACACCCGCCATCATGCGGACTAGAGCAAGGGGCATGCGCTATCATGTGATTCACAGGACACGCTATGTGTATGAGGGCGCGGTCACCGTATCCCATCATCTGGCACGGCTGGCTCCGAGATTTCTGCCCGGTCAAAGATGTCCCTGGCATGTGCTGGAAGTGCGCCCGGAGCCTGTGGGCAGAAGTTTGCATAATGACGTGTATGGAAATGTGACCGCTTATTTTGAAGTCGAAGGATCCCATACCGAACTTGAAGTAACCGCGCGCAGCCTGGTCGAGGTCTTGGCGACTCCCCGACCGGATGACGCGGCGACCCCTGCTTGGGAAACGGTTAGAACCGCATGTGGCGGCGATAAACTGAGTGCAAGCTCCGAGGCCGGAGCCTTTCGTTTTGCTTCGCCGATGGTCCCGCTGGGAAAGGAATTCGCGGAATATGCAAAGCCTGATTTTACTCCCGGAAGACCGATTCTTGAGGCCGCGACATCGCTGATGGGGAGGATCTTCACCGAGTTTGACTTCAATCCCAAAGCCACGGATGTCGCAACTCCGGTCACGGAGGTTTTGATGAGGAAAACGGGAGTCTGTCAGGATTTCGCCCACCTCATGCTTGCCTGCCTGCGCTCCCTGGGACTGCCTGCGCGTTACGTCAGCGGCTACCTCGAGACCCGTCCGCCGATGGGCAAGGAACGCCTCACGGGGGCGGATGCTTCCCACGCGTGGGTCGCGGTTTATTGTGGCGAAAACGTGGGCTGGGTCGATGCGGATCCAACCAACAATCTCCTCCCTGGCGAGCGTCATATCACCGTCGCATGGGGCAGGGATTTTTCCGATGTCAGTCCGCTGCGCGGTGTCACCCTGGGAGCGGGGGGACAAAGTCTTGAGGTCGCGGTGGATGTGGTTCCAGATTGAAGTTGCTCATAAGCTGGCAGCGATCAAGTTACCTTCCTGAACCAATCATCTCCATGCAACAACTCACACCTCAAGGCCAGAACATCATCAACGACATTTCCAGCCGTTATAACCTCAGTTACGATTCCGCCGTGCGGACGCTTGTCGCCGTCAATAACGGCGGCGGCACCATGGCCCAGTTCAGCTGCCAGGAGCTTGGCAGCGGACAATGGATGCGGGGCGGCATGACCATGGTCAGCGACATGTTCAACCATGGCCTCAAAGCAACCGTCAATAACCTCTGCGGTGAACTCTCAAGCGCACTGGCAAACAACCAGATGTTCCTGCCCGCCCCCAAAGGCAGCGGCAACAACTGGTGGCCGGGAGATCTCGGCACACCTTCCAGCAGTGGCTCGCAAAACAACATCCGTTACGCCTATTTCCCACAAACCAGAAGGTTGGTCGTGCAGCGTGACGGGCAGGTTTCGGTATTTGATACCCAGAATCACCACATCGGCGGCGTAAGCCAGCAGCAGGGCGGCAGCAGTTCCCTCACCTTCACCAGCCAATACGGCACCATTTCCACCCTCAGCCTGCCACTTGTTTCAGGCCCGGGACTCGGACGAGGCAATCCAACGAACTTCGCCGCCCCACCCGCCCCAACCGCCGATCAAAACCAATCCTCAACCCCGGCCCACTCACAGGCACAAACGCCAAACCAAGGCTCCTCTGAAGTCATGGCTCTTCTCGAACAACTGGGAAAACTCAAAGACGCGGGAATCCTCACCGAACAGGAATTCATGGCCAAAAAAACCGATCTGCTGACCCGGCTGTGAAATAATTCCGAGATAGATCACGTGAACGTCAAAAAGGCGTCACATGGTTGTGGCGACATCTGCATTCGCGTTCGGTTCATTCGTAGTGAGTCCACATGCGGAGGACTTTAACGGTGCGTTCGGCATCATAAACCTGATACACAAGCCGGTGCTGGATGCTGATGCGGCGGGAATAGGCTCCGGCCAGATCTCCGATTAGTTTTTCGTATCGCGGGGGATTCTGAAACGGGTTCTTCGCGATGATATCGAGAAGACCTTGCGCCTGTGGTTTGAGGTTTGAGGATGCCAGCTTCCTGGCGTCCTTCCGGGCTTGCTTCGTATAAACGATGGCCCAACTCACCAGCCGGGCTTGGTAGAGGATTTGTCGAGCGGTTCTGCCATGCCCTTGCGGATGGAGTCGCGCATGCCTGGCATCGAGACGAGGTAGAGAGTCTCCTGGATGCTGCGCCAATCGTCCTCAGACACGAGAACCGCGTTGGAACGCTTGCCGGTAATCTGGATGGGTTCGTGGGAATCCGCGGCCTCATCAAGGAGTTGATAGAGCTTGGAACGGGCTTGTGTGACAGGAAGCGAAGTCATACCCGAAACGTGCGGGAAAGCGTGCGTGTTGTCAAGCGGCGCTTGGAACTCCTAACGGCCTCATGACTGCGCGGTCATTGGAAATCGCCCTCATAGTGCCGTGCCGAATAGAGCGCCCACAGCGGCGGTCAGGGCCATCGCCAACGCGCCCCAGAAAGTAACCCGCATCGCAGCTCTTCCCATCGCGGCTCCTCCGGTGCGTGCCGCCAAAGCTCCGAGCAACGCGAGAAAGACGAGCGAAGCGCCCGAAACCGTCCACACCAGCGCGGAGCGTGGCACGATGAAAACGAGCAGGAGCGGCAGGGCTGCGCCCACGGCAAAAGCGCCGGCGGACGCCAAGCCTGCTTGGACAGGCCGGGTGCTGAGCGCTTCCGTAATGCCCAACTCGTCGCGGGCGTGTGCGCCGAGCGCGTCATGGATCATCAACTGGGAGGCGACTTGATGGGCGAGTTCGGTATCCAGACCTCGCGCAACATAGATTGCAGCCAGCTCGGCAAGTTCGAGCGCGTGATCTTCGTCCAGCTCGATCCGTTCGCGGTCGAGGTCGGCGCGTTCGGTATCGGCTTGCGAACTGACGGAAACATACTCGCCCGCAGCCATTGACATCGCGCCTGCAATCAAGCTGGCCACCCCGGCGACGATAATGCTGCTGTGGCTGGATTGGGCGGCGGCAACGCCCAAAATCAAGCTGGCCGTGGAAACAATACCGTCGTTGGCGCCGAGGACGGAAGCGCGCAGCCAACCCGTGCGGTGGGCAAAGTGGTTTTCAGGATTTCTCATTGAATCGGGCTACGTGAAGCGAATGAATGGAGTCGAATGAATGGGGTCGGTCCTCGCATTGTAACATCTTCCAACCCGCAAAAGTCTAACACTAACCCAAATTGAAAACCTATGAGCGAGGACTGACCATGATCATGATCATGAAATTGAAAAGCTTATGGTAGGTTCTCAGCAGCGATTTGTTCGGCTTATCGGGTTTCTCTGGTCACCGCCCAAGAAGGAAAAAGAGTATCGAACAAGAAACCAAGGAAATAGCAGCGGCCAACAGCGCTCGAAAGCACCAGTTCCAGTGCTTCAGCAAATCTGATGAAACTTTTGAATCCGATGAATTCAAAACGCCCCTGACAAAGCGATACTCCCAGATCAACCTCGTAGGACCGTTGAGACCAGAGCCAGGCATACCGTCTCGCTGGAATTGCTCGAACTGCCGGTCGTCAAATATCTCCTATGCTATTTTGGAGCGTAAGTAGTGTAAACGAACCACCGCAACGATAAGCAAGCTGAGCGATGCTGCGAAAAGTCCCGAAAGTGGGTGGGGCATAAGAATTTCTAGCCGAACGGAGTG
>JACMMB010000195.1 GCA_014379305.1 Akkermansiaceae bacterium | reverse complement strand
TAGATGACATCATCGACCTTAACGCGAAGGCCTTCAAATTCCTTGATGTCTTTGGGCATAGAGGAAGAATTGGAACGCCTCAGGTAAGAATCAAGAAACAATGAAGAAAACTCCTGAAGCTGAACTACCGGTGAGGGTGGTCATGACCGTCGCCGGGTCCGATTGTTCAGGCGGGGCCGGGATCCAGGCGGATCTCAAAACCTTCCAGCACTTCGGCCTCCACGGTCTCTCCGCCCTCACCTGCATTGTCTCGGAGACCGCAAACATTGTCCGCCGCATTGATACTGTGGATGTTGATATGCTAGAGGATCAGATCGTTCTGATGCTCGAATCGTTTCCCATTAAAATTGTTAAAACCGGCATGCTCGGATCCGCAAAACACGTCGCGCGGGTCTCCTCCATTTTCGCCAATCATGCCGATCTCCAGCTGATCGTCGATCCCGTGATGATATCTTCCACAGGCGCGAGCCTTCTCGAACCCGATGCGGTCGCAGTCTACCAGAAAAGTTTGCTGCCCCTTGCCCGCGTCATCACTCCCAACATTCCCGAAGCCGAAGTCCTGCTCGGTGATAGAATCAAATCGAGCGCGGATATGGAATCCGCGGCGAAAATCCTTTCTGAAAAATACCAGTGCGCCGTTCTCCTCAAAGGTGGCCACCTCGATACCGACAACTGTATCGACATTCTTATGGAAAAGGATCAGCTCCATCGCTTTTCCTCTCCCCGTCTCAATGTCAGTGCCTCCCATGGAACCGGCTGCACGCTTGCCGCCGCCGTCGCTTCGGGTTTGGCTCTCGGCAAGAACCTGGTGGAATCCGTCGCCATGGCCAAAGAATACCTCAACGTAACTCTCGCCACCTCCTACTCGTTCGTTGGCCCGAATGGTGAAATCATTCACGCCCTCAATCAGGGCACCCGCAGATGATTTTTTGTTTCCTTCGCCTTAAGCAAAACGCCTAGCTTGCCCCATGCGAATCGCGGTTTATGCAGGCTCCTTCGATCCCCCGACCAACGGCCACCTCTGGATGATCGAGCGCGGTCTCGAAATGTTCGACCGCCTGATCGTCGCCATCGGCAGCAATCCGATCAAATCCTATTCCTACAACCTCGAAGAACGCCTGGAAATGCTACGCGCTTCCGTTCCCAAATGTGACCGCCTTGAAGTTGCTCATTTCGACAACCGCTATCTCGTCGATTATGCGAAAAAGAAAAACGCGGCATATATTCTTCGTGGCATCCGTTCGCCGAACGACTACGAATACGAACGCGTCATGCGCCATATCAACTCCGATATGGCTCCGAAAATCACCACTGTTTTCCTCATGCCGCCCCGCGATATCGCCGAGCTTTCATCCAGCATGATCAAAAGCCTCACCGGCCCTATCGGCTGGGAGGAAACGGTCAAACGGTATGTTCCTCCCCAGGTTTTCGAGGTCCTCAAAGGTGATCAGCGCTGAAGGATTCTGGCATCACTCGATATCCGCCAGATATCGCTCGGCCTCCAAAGCCGCCGCACAACCTTGACCCGCTGCGGTAATCGCCTGCCGGTAATAATGATCCGCCACATCGCCTGCGGCAAAAAGCCCCGGCGTCTTCGTTGAGGTCCGACCCGGATTCTGGATGATGTAGCCATTCAGATCGAGATCGACCAGGCCACTCACGAAACCGCTGTTTGGCACGTGGCCGATCGCTACGAAAACGCAATCAACCTCCAGCTCGCTCTCCGAACCATCAACCAGGTTCTGCAACTTCACGCCGCGCATCTCGCCCTTGTCATTGGTCAGATATTCAGTGATGCCCGAATTCCATACCGGCTCGATCTTTGGATTTCCCAAAGCACGATCAGCCATGATTTTTGAAGCACGCAGCTCACCACGGCGGTGGATCAAATAAACCTTGCTGGCGAAGCGCGTCAGGAAACTTGCCTCTTCACAAGCGCTATCCCCTCCACCGATCACCGCAACAGGAACGTCACGGTAGAACGCCCCGTCACACGTCGCGCATGAAGTCAGTCCCCGGCCAATCAGCTCCCTCTCTTTGGGAAGTCCCAGGTGCTTTGGAGCCGCACCTGTCGCGATGATCACGGTTTTCGCCTGCAGGATCTCATCACCCAATTTCACGCTGAAGGAATTATCAGTATTCTTCGAGATCGATTCCACCGTCGCATACTGGATGCGCGCACCGAACTTTTCCGACTGCTTCTGCATGTTCATCATCATCTCCGACCCCATGATTCCTTCGGGAAAACCCGGAAAGTTTTCCACTTCGGTGGTCGTTGTCAGTTGCCCCCCCGGCTGGGTTCCGGAAATGATCAGTGGCGTCAGATTGGCGCGGGCGGTATAAATGGCTGCGGTATAACCGGCGCAACCGGTTCCAATAATGATGACGTGTTCCATGATTCTTTTGTTAGAGCAACTTGCCCGAAGATTATTCCGGTGGCTGCCGCCAAGAGTCAACCGCGGATGAATGATTGGAAACCGATGATAGGCAACCGCGCCATGTCACGTAATTGTCAGACGAAATTACTCAACAAATCTTAAATAATCAGATGGCATAGCCATTGCTAAATTGAACCACACACACCTATGAACACCACAGCCAGCAATCACACCTACCCTGATCTTTACTCCCGCCCCAGCGCCCACAAGTTTGGCAGCTTCTGGGATACCGTCGCCGCCGCAAGAGTGATTGGCGCCAATTCCGAATCAGGAAAATCACCCGCATTTCTCTTCCTTGGCCGCGAAGAAACTGAACTGCTGCGCCAGCACCTTGGCCAGGCCTTCGGGGAAGATTCGGTCACCACTCTCCACGACACCTATTATATGGGTTTGAAAGTCGTGACCGTGGATGCGGAGCAATATATCGGCACTGGCGGTGAGAAAGTCGCCCAGACCGTGCAGACTCCCAATTTCCGCATCGCCTCCTGAAGTCCTGACAATTCCGAGCTCAGAGTGAAGAGATTGAAATCCTTCTTCATTCTGAATTCCGAATTCCAGGATCAAAGTTGCGAAGCGGGTTGCCAATTGTCCCGACACAGGATTGATTGGCCGCACTCATGGCCAGCGATTTCGCATTCGATTCCCTTAATTTCGCCCAGCGCGAGGCCGTGGGAGCCTTGGACGGCCCGGTAATGATCCTTGCAGGCGCGGGAACCGGAAAAACCCGCACCGTAACCTGCCGAATCGCCCACATGCTGGAGCGGAAAATCCCGCCCGACGAAATCCTTGCCGTTACCTTCACCAACAAGGCCGCCGCCGAAATGAAGGAGCGGATTGCGGGAATGGTCACCCGGAAATCCATGGGTGAAATGACCGTATGCACCTTCCATTCCCTCTGCGTCCGCCTACTGCGCGGCGGCATAGACAAGCTTGGATACAAAAAAAACTTCTCCATCTGCGCCTACTCGGATCAGGTCGGCATCATGAAACAACTTCTCGTCCGCAAAGGCGGAACCGATGAGAAGGTCAAAGCCGAAACCGTCCTTGGAGAGATTTCAAAAGCCAAGAACAATGCCCTTCCACTCACCGATCTGCGTGATGACTTCTTTGCATCCCTAGCCGTCGCCTACCAGAACGAACTGCGCGCCCAAAACGCCGTCGATTTTGACGACCTGCTTCTTCTGGCAGAGCAGATCCTGCGTGAGCACGCGGATGTCCGCGATCACTTCCAAAAGTTATACACCCGAGTCACCGTCGACGAGTTTCAGGATACCAATGCCCTCCAAATGAGACTCCTCCAGCAACTCGTGGGCCCGCCCTACCACGTCTGCGTCGTCGGCGATGACGATCAGTCCATCTACGGCTGGCGCGGCGCGGAAGTCGCCAACATCCTCCAATTTGAAAAATTCTTCCCCGACCCTAAAATCATTCGTCTGGAGGAAAATTATCGGTCCACCGAGGCTGTCCTCCACACCGCCAACAGCCTGATCAAGCACAACCTTGGCCGTCGCCAGAAAATCCTCCGCTCCACTCGTTCGGGAGGCGAAAACGTCCGCGTTGTCGCCATGCCCGGCGATGATGAAGAAGCGGATTTCATCGCCGACGAAATCCTCGGCGAAAAAACCGCCGTAGGTCGTGAGTGGGAGGATTTCGCCGTGCTTTTCCGTACCAATGGCCAGAGCCGCAAGCTTGAACTCGCCCTCCGCGACCGCAAAATCCCCTACCGCATGGTCGGGGCGCAATCCTTTTACGACCGCCGTGAAATCCGCGATATCCTGGCATACGCTGCTCTTCTCATTTCCCCGGAGAACGACGTCCCATTGCTGAGAATTCTCAACGCACCCAACCGCGGTATCGGGCAGGCCACGGCAGTCCTCGCAACCGATTACAGCCGCGAGCATGATCAGTCCGTCTGGCAAGCCCTCTGCGATCCAGTTTTCACCGCCACCCTTGGAGCCAAAACCCGCAACTGCATCGAAGCCTTCATCGCTCTTATCGCAGGTGCGAAAAATAAAATCGACCTTGCCAAGGAAAACCCTGCCGAAGTTCTAAACGACCTCATCAAGGAGATCGACTATCTCCCATGGATCGAGCGCGGTTGCAAAAACGACTCCGAACGCCAGCAACGCGGCGAATCCCTCAACAGCCTCATCGGCAGCCTCCGCCAACACATCCTGAAAGGCAAAAAACTTCAATCCTTCCTCGACGATTCCGCCTTGTCGTCCGACCGAGAGGACGAGGACATCGAAAAAAAACATGGCGCAACCCTGATCACGCTCCACGCCTCGAAAGGCCTGGAATTTCCTGTTGTTTATCTTGTCGGCCTTGAAGAAGGCTTCCTTCCGCACAGCCGCAGCCTCACCGATGGCACCAAGGACGAAGAACGCCGCCTGCTCTACGTCGGAATCACCCGCGCCCGGGAATCCCTGACCATGACCTACTGCACCGTTCGGATGAAATGGGGCCAGAAAACTAGCTGCCAGCCGAGTTCCTTCATCGCCGAGCTTGATGACAAACACCTCGAACACACCAGCTATGATGAAATTCAGAACACCGAGATGTCCGATGACGACATCAGCAGCTTTTTCACCAGCGTGAGCAGCATGTTTGATCGTATGGACGGCTGAGCGTTCGGTATTTTCGCTCCGAATTCAGATTGCTCACAAACCTCAACCTCGAAACACTCCACCCATGGCCCTGCGCGCGGAACAAGCATTCGAGCTGATCAAATCCGCCCACGAACGCAACCGGCTTGCCCACGCTTTCCTGATTGCCGGCGCTCTCGGCAGCGGAAAAGAATTGCTCTCCTCCCGTCTGATTTCCCTCATCAATCAACCCAAAGACACGGGCGGCATGGATCTCTTCGGTGAACCGGTCGAGGAAAAAATCCCGCCTCTCGATGATCAGGAAAGTGGCTGGGTTCGTATCATCCGCCCCCGCTCCAAATCGCGCCGCATCACGATCAAGGAAATCCGCGATCTCGAGCACACCCTGCAACTCGCCGCTCCCAAGGGCGAAACCAAGATTGGCGTCATCGTCAATGCGGACCGCATGAACGAGCAGGCGGCGAATGCCTTCCTGAAGACCTTGGAAGAACCCCCCAACCGGACCCTCCTGCTCCTCCTTACCACTCAGCCCCAGCGCCTCTTCCCAACCATCCTCTCCCGTTGTGTGCAGGTAAAACTCACCGGCGGTCGCGCCCTCGGCGCGGATGGCGGCGATGAGCTGGTTGCTGCTTTTAACCAAGTCGCCAGCCGCAGCTTTGGAAATCCCATAGCCGCCCTGCACATGAAATCCATCTTCACGGAATTCCTCGCCGGGCAACGAAACAATGCCGAAGCCGCCGCCAAAGCCTCTTTAAAAGAAGAAATTGCCGCTTACCGCGATGGCACCGACGGCTCGTGGCTCAAGGAGCGGGAGGATTTCCACAAAGCCGGAGCCGAAGCCGACTACCTCGAAGCCCGCAACCGCTATCTCGATGTCATCCTCGCCTGGCTCGCAGATCTGATCCGCATAAAAACCGGAGCGGAAGGATTGGATTTCCCGGCATCCGCCACCCACCTCGGAAAAATCGCCGGGCAGGAAAGCGTCTTCCAAATTTCCAAACGCCTGGATGCCTTGGAAAGCCTGCGCCGCACTCTCGAAACCAATGCCTCCGAGCCGCTTGCCCTCGAAGTCGGCTTCCTCAAGGCCTTCGCATGACAGGAAAATAAAACTGTGCGGGTCCTTTAGAAATCGTTTTCGCCGTAACGGATTTTTTCGTCGAGGTAAGCCACCGTTTCCAAAAGCTGCTCCAATCCAGCAAGCAAAAGCAGCAAACCGGCCTCCCATTTATTCGCTTGAAACGCCGGCCCTGACATTTCCAGCAGATGATCCAGCGCCTCCTGTTTCAGCAGTGACTCAAGTCCGTATCCCGGCACAATCGCAGACTCCCTTCTCACCGGATCAATGACGATCAGCAGCGCGTGATTATCCTTTCCCCGTTTGCCCTCACCCGCAAACGCACCGGCATTGAACAACCAGAACGCGTGCATCAGAAATGGGTGATCTGCCGGGAATTCATGCACGACCACCTGAATCACAAGCTGCGGAAAATGTCTCTGGATCTT
>JACMMB010000194.1 GCA_014379305.1 Akkermansiaceae bacterium | reverse complement strand
GGCTTCCATAACGCCGACTGACTCCCCCCAGGAATCCATGCCGAAAACTCGAAAAATAACAAATCAGTCTTGAACTTTCACCGCAGCATCTTGTTCGGCTCTTGCTGTGATTCAACGAACTGAAAACTCAATGGGACTTTCTACCTTTGCTACGCGACAGGAAGTGGATCAGAAGTGCATTGAATGCCAAAGCCACCGCACAACCGACTATGGTTGGGATCGCAGAGCGCTCGGTAGCAAAAATGAAGATCCGAATAAGGGCGAACAGAATCCAAAAAAGTGACATTCCAAGATATTGCCGTGACATATGAACCTCACTATTTGCTAGTTGTTTCTAGTGCAAATTCATCTGAGGTTCCTTCGCGACGTTATTGACTCGTCTTCCATTTCTAGCTAACAGTGCTGTTAGTTCAGTCCCGGAGGCTATCGGATAGGAAAAGGCGGTCAAGGTCGCGGAAAACGGGAGCGCAGGCGGCGGGTTGTGGATGGGTTGTGGATTTTGTTAGGTTGCCTGGCTTTGCAGACGGTGCCTAAGGCCGGGGAGGCGGTGAATCTGATATCGCGGGAGCCAACCCGGCAAAAATTCGGTTCGCACACTCCGGCAGCGTATGAACCGGGGTCGCGTACGAGCTCCGCGGCGTCGCCGGGCCGGACTACGATCCGGAGGACGAGTCCGTCATCGCCACCATCCCCGCCGCCGCGCCGCAGCCAGGCAGAATATCATTGCGCCTGAATTGGAGAGATGGAGGATGTAATTTAATGAAACTCAAATTCTGCGGCGCCGCCGGCACCACGACCGGCTCCCAACATCTCCTGGAGATCAACGGCAAGCGCATCCTACTGGATTGCGGTCTGTATCAAGGCGGGCGGGCGGACGCTTACGAGATCAATTGCTGCTTCCCGCACTTCGATCCTGCTTCCATCGACATGGTGGTGCTTTCGCACGCCCACATCGATCATAGCGGAAACCTGCCGAATCTTTCCAAAAAAGGCTTCAGGGGAAACATTTACGCCACTCACGCCACCCGCGATCTGTGCCAGATCATGCTCGGCGATTCCGCTCGAATCCAGCAAAGCGATATCAAATGGCTTAACAAACACCGCGTCCGCAACGGCCTTGAAGCGGTCGATTCGCTATATAATGAGCAGGATGCGGAAAAATGCCTGCGCCTGTTTGTCACCATTTCCTACGACCGCCCGATCCAGATCGCGGATGGCGTGGTGCTCACCTTTGTCGATGCCGGCCACATCCTCGGCTCCACGCAGATCGTCCTCGATATCAAGGATCAGGCTGACGGAAAAGCGAAACGCTTTCTTTTTTCAGGCGATGTCGGGCGGGGTCACAACGAGGTTCTCCGCGATCCGGTTGCGGTCACGGACGTCGATTTCGTCCTCATGGAGTCCACTTACGGCGGCCGCGAGCACGAAGCTCCTCCCGGCTTCGACGAGCCTTTCGCGACCATCATCCAAGCCGCCATCAAGCGCGGTGGGAAAATCCTGATCCCGGCCTTTGCCGTCGAGCGGACCCAGCAGCTGCTCTATGTTCTTAACGAACTTTTTCTCGCCCGGCAAATCCCCCCGATCCCGGTCTTCGTGGACAGCCCCCTCGCCGTCAGCGCCACTGAAATCTACCGCCTGCACCCGGACTCGTTCAATCAGGAGGTCTATGAGGCGCTATTTGAAAAACAAAATCCCTTCGGCTTTGAGGATCTCACCCTCGTCCGCTCGGTCAAAGGCTCCAAAGCCCTCAATGACCTCGAAGGCATGGCCATTATCATTTCCGCTTCGGGAATGTGCGAGGCCGGCCGCATCCTGCATCACCTCCGCAACGGCATCGAAAACCCGCGGAACACGATCCTCTTTGTTGGCTTTTGCGCCGAGCGGACCCTTGGCCGCCGCATCCGCGATGGTGCCCGGGAAGTCAGCATCCTCGGCGACCGCTTTCGGGTGAACGCCCATATCGAAATCATCGATTCCTTCTCCGGTCACGCCGATCACTCCGAACTGCT
>JACMMB010000193.1 GCA_014379305.1 Akkermansiaceae bacterium | reverse complement strand
GAATCCTCGCCCCCGTTCCCAATCGTCTTGCGCTCTTTCACACAAAAATTCCTTCAAACATACGACCATGATTCTGTAGCTGACTCTCAGAACAAAGTATGGTGTTTTCATACCTTTTTGCTCAGATGCTTCCTACGGTGAGGGGACGACGAGGCGGTGGCTCATTGCTCGTAATCGGGAGCGCCAACGTCGACGAGGTTCGAACTAGAATGAACATTTTCAGTTAGTTGATATGCTAATACATGTCATAAACCCATAGCAATTAAGAGGGTATTATACAAGTAACGCTGTCCCTTCTAACGAACCGCGATACTCTGCTGACTCTGGATGCGACGGGACTCGGAGATTTACTTTGGGAGGACAAGATTCCTTTCGTCGATCTGAATACACAGCCCGGGATCACCGTGCAAAATCGAGGTGGCAAATCGAAGCTGCAAACCCTGACTTTCCCGGCCATTTTCCGGGAGGTGGACTACATCGTTTCACTGCCCAAGATGAAGACTCATCACTGGGCCGGGGTGACGCTTTCGATGAAGAACCTGTTCGGTGTGATGCCTGGCAACTACTACGGATGGCCGAAAAACGTGCTGCATTTCGCTGGTTTGCAGGAGTCGATTCTAGATATCAACGCCACGCTGCCGACGCACCTGGCCATCGTGGATGGCATCACCGGCATGGAGGGTGACGGACCGATCATGGGCGATCCGGTGGCCAGCGGAATGATTGTTTTCGGCGAAAACTTCCCAGCGGTCGATGCCACCGCCTCCCGCCTGATGCGTATCGACCCGGAAAAAGTGCCTTATTTACGGGCGGCCAAAGACTGGCTCGGCCCCATCGAGGAAGGAAAGATCCGCCAGCTCGGCGAGGAGATCAGTCATCTGGCCCATCCCTTCAAGCTGATCGACAAAATTCCCGCTCAAGCCGGGCTGCGGCTAAGCTGAAACTTCGCTTTTTTTCGCCAAATCACTGGAGGCATCCAAGGTTTCTCCGAGAAGGTGAGAAATCGTCGGGACAGCCCTGGCCCGCAGGTAAATTTGATAAGAAAACATGCCTCGTGAGATACGAATAAGCATCCGATTGACGAGGAGCAAAGTGCGGCTGACAAAATTCAAGCCAATTGCGGCAGGGATAGGAACGGGAATGCCTCGCATTTCTTCCACTTGGTAGCCGGTCTCTTCCATCAAGTTTCGCAGCGTTTGAAAGGTGAAAAGGCGGGTATGCGTGCGATCCAGGATGCCTTTGCGGCCATAGTTGAATTGGCCGAACAGCAGCATGAGTCGAGTGACAAGAAAACCGATGTTGGCGGTGGTAAGCACTACTTCCGGGCGCCGACGACCAGTAGCATCACGCAGATTTTCCATGAAGGCTTCGGGATCCTTCAGATGCTCGATGATATCGAGCATGAAGATCTGATCGAATCCGTCGGGTGATACCGGCAGGTTGGCAGAATCAAGATCAGCCCGCAAATAACAAACGCCGCCTGGCGAATGAGCTGCAACGGGAGCGAATTGGTCAATACCTGTAACCTGCGTATCTTTTTTCGCAGCTTCCTCAGCCCAGTAACCTTCCCCACAGCCAAGATCAAGCACACGAGCGCCTGGACGCAAGGATGCCAGGGAAACCGTGTGAGAGGAATGGTAGCCGAGTTTGAGGGTGTATTTCTCTTCGAGACGCCCCACTTCAAATTTACGATCGTAAAGCAGGTTCAATTGGTGCAAGCGCACGCGAAAGGTGGTGCGTATCACATTCCATGCGTATTTCATGCCGTTGACGTGACAGATTTCGTCCCCGTAATAGGTGGGAATGGGGCACTCATATATACGCAGGCCGCGGAGGTGTAGCTGCACGATGATCTCCGTATCAAAGTGAAAATCGCCCGTGTTCCGTTCGAAAGGGATCTGCCGCAGGGCATTCACCGTATAAAGCCTGTAGCCCGAGTGAAATTCGGAAAGATGCGAACCGAGCAGGCGGTTTTGCACGGCGGTAAGGATACGGTTGCCAATATATTTGTAGGGTGGCATTCCACCCCGACGAGCCGCTCCTGGAATCATCATTCGAGATCCAAAAACAGCGTCAGCCTTTCCATCCAGCAATGGCTGAAGCAATTCGGGGAGTTTTTCAGGTGCATATTGCCCGTCCCCATGCACCAAGGCCACGACATCGAATCCATGATCTATGGCGTAGCGATAACCGAGCTTTTGATTTCCACCGTAGCCTTGATTCACCGGGTTGCGCAGGACGGTGAGCTTTATTCCCTCAACCTCGGTGGTTCGCCCTACTGAAAAGGTTTTGTCAGAAGAAGAATCATCAATGATCAAAACCTCAACTCCGGGCTGACGAAGACAGCCCGGAATGCGTGCCAGCACTTGAGTGATGGTTTTTTCAGCGTTGTAAGCAACGATGAAGATGAGCAGGCGTTTACCGGCGAGGTCTATACGTCCTGTTTCCGGTGTGAGGCGCACGCATTATCGGCAGCTAGAACCGGACCATTTCGACCCAAGTCCGGACCCTTCTGGGCGCATTTAGGCGCCGCTGTTTGAGCGATGTAGAACTGAATTCGCGGTCGAAAGCAGGAGCCTATCGTCATTGTCCGTCAGCCCATTTAGAAATTGGCGAATCCGGCGAGAGGAATGGCGCAGGAAGAGTTCTGGCGCACCATGT
>JACMMB010000192.1 GCA_014379305.1 Akkermansiaceae bacterium | reverse complement strand
TCTGGGTCAGGCGGCTTTGCTCACGGCTGACCCGGGCGCCATCCGCAGTCCGTTTTTCCTGCTGGCTCCTGAATTTTTAAGGCTGCCGCTAACTATTCTTGCCACCTGCGCGGCGATTGTGGCAAGTCAGGCATTGATATCAGGGGCGTTTTCGCTCACCGCCCAGGCGGTGCAGATGGCGATTATTCCGCGGTTCCGGATTCATCACACTTCAGCTCAATCGATTGGTCAGGTTTTTGTGCCGGTGATCAATGGTTTGCTGGCCCTGGCCTGTATCATCCTCGTTATCGGCTTTGGCACTTCCACCGCCTTGGCGGGCGCATACGGGGTGGCGATCGCCCTGACCATGGTGATCACGTCCATGCTGTTTTTCTTTGCCGCACGCTCGGTTTGGAAGTGGAAATGGTGGAAAGCAGCGGGCCTCACGACGGTTTTCCTGCTGGTGGATGGAATGTTCCTGATGGCGAACATCACGAAAATCGTTGATGGCGGCTGGCTGCCCCTGGTCATTGCGGCGGTGTTGCTGTCGCTGATGCTGACCTGGCTATGGGGCAGGAAACGCCTGTCGGAACAGGGCGATAAACAATCCCTCCCTACCGAGCTATTGATCAAAGAGCTGGAGCGCGGGAAAATCCATCGCGTGTCCGGGATGGCGGTTTTCATGACCGGCCACAAGGCGCGCCTGCCGGGAGCCTTGCTCCACAATCTCAAGCACAACCAAGTGGCCCATGAACGTATTCTGCTGCTTCACGTGCAAACGCTCGACGAGCCCTATGCGGATGCGACCGAGATTCTGGAACACGAAATTCTCGGGCAGGGGCTGTTCCGTGTGACTCTGAAATTCGGCTTCGCCGATACGCCGGATGTGCCCAAAGCCCTGCTGGAGCGGCTGCCGGAGGGCATGGAATTCACACCGGGCAAGACGACTTATTTTCTCGGGCAGGAAACCTATCGGGTCGGGCGTGGTGCGGGCTGGTTTGATCGGATCCGGCTTTCCGTTTTCGAAACGATGGCCCGGAACGCCTCACCGGCCACCGCCCACTTCATGCTTCCACCGAGCCGGGTGGTGGAGCTGGGAGCGCAGATGACGCTTTGAATTCAACCTGAGACAAGCTCCCTGACCAGCCCGGGCCCGTGGTAGATGAAGGAGGTGTAGATTTGAATGAGGTCGGCACCGGCTTTCAGTTTGGCTTCCGCGTCCTCTCGCGAGGAGATGCCGCCGACTCCGATGATGGGGATCTTGCCTGAAAATGCGGCGGCGAAGGCGGAAAGGACGTGATTGGATTTTTCGAACAGGGGCTTTCCGGAAAGACCACCGGCCTGATTGGCGAAGGGGTGGCCGGCGACGAGGTGGCGGTCGAGGGTGGTGTTGGTGGCAATGAGGCCTTCGAGTCCGCCATCGAGGAAAACGCGGGCAAGGTCGGCGATTTGCCCGTCGGTGAGGTCCGGGGCGACTTTGAAAAGGATGGGGACCTTGCGATGGTGCTGGCGGTGCAGGTGCTGTTGGGCGTTTTTGAGTTGCTCGAGGAGTCTGGCGGAGGTGTCGGCGGCTTGAAGATCGCGGAGTCGGGGGGTGTTGGGAGATGAAAGGTTGACGGCGATGTAGTCGGCGACGGGATAGGCTTTTTCCAGGCAGGCGAGGTAATCCGCGGCGGCGTTTTCGTTGGGAGTGTCTTTGTTTTTCCCGATGTTGAAGCCGATCGGGCCGGAGAAGGATTGGTGCGCGCGGACGTTTTCCACGCCAATGTCGATGCCGGGGTTGTTGAAGCCCATGCGGTTGATGATGGCTTCGTGGCGGATGAGGCGGAAGAGGCGCGGCTTGGCGTTGCCCGGCTGGGGGCGCGGGGTGATTGTGCCGATCTCGATGAAGCCGAAGCCGAGGCGGCCGAAGGCGTCGATGGTGTTGCCGTCCTTGTCGAGACCGGCGGCGAGGCCGACGCGGTTGGGGAATTTCAGGCCCATGAGGTCGATGGGTGCGGCGGCGGGCAGAGGCGGGAAAAGTTTTTCGAGGAGGCCGATTTTTTCAGTGAAACGGAGGGCGGCGAGGCTGGCGTGGTGGGCGGTTTCCGCATTCAGGGAAAAGAGCAGTTTCCGGGCGATGGGATAGGCGGCGTGAATCACGGAAGACAGAGTTAAACGGCGCGCATTGAACGTCCAACCCCGAACTGTGAAGTTTGCCGCAAAATCGAAATAGCTTTGCTCCGGGCGGGTGGACGCTGCCTTATTGTCGCGGAGATGATGAACCAGAGACCGCCGAAAAAATTTGTCCCGACGCCGTTCGGCTATCATCAGGAAATCGAGCTTCGGATCGATTCGCTGACGAATCTTGGCGCCGGAGTGGGGCGGGTGGATGGTTGGGTGGTGTTTGTGGCGTATGCCTTGCCCGGGGAGCGGGTGCGGACGCGGATTTTCCGAAACGATAAAAACTGCTCGCAGGGGGATCTGGTTAAGGTGTTGGAAGCGTCGCCGGATCGGGTGGAGCCGGGATGCGGGTTATTTGGGATTTGCGGGGGCTGCCAATATCAGCATTTGGCATATCCTCAGCAACTTGCCTGGAAAACGAGGCAGGTTCGCGAGCTGCTGAAGCACATGGCGGGGGAGGAGCGGGAGGTGAATTTTTGTGAGTCTTCAGAGCAGATTTGGAATTACCGGTCGAAGATTACGCCGCATTTTGAGCAGCCGCGCGACGGAGTGGTGGCGGAGATCGGTTTCCTGGCGACGGGGCGGCGGAATACCCTGGTCGATGTGGAGACCTGCCCGATCGCGATGAGCGAGATCAATGAGGCGCTGCCGGAGATTCGGGCGGATGTGAGGACGCGAGGGAAGCAGTTCAAGCGCGGGGCTACAATTCTGTTGCGCGCGACGCAGGGTCGGGTGGAGCGGAATCCCAAGGCGGTGGCGCGGGAGCGTGTCGGGGATGTGGATTTTGATTTCCTGGCGGGCGAATTTTTTCAAAACAATCCGTTTATCCTGCCGAAGTTCACCGCCTATGTGGGTGAAATGGCCTTGGCCGCAGGGGCGAAATACCTGGTCGATGCTTACTGTGGCAGCGGACTTTTTGGTTTGAGTCTGGCGAAACGCTTCGAGCAGGTGGCGGGAGTGGAGGTCAATGAGGCGGGGGCGGACTGGGCGCGACGGAATGCGCAACTCAATGGCTTGGAAAATGTCATTGTGATGACCGCCAGCGCTGAGGCGATATTCGCGGAAGTGGATTTTCCTGCCGGGGAAACGGCGGTGGTTATCGATCCGCCGAGGAAGGGTTGCACGCCGGAGTTTTTGGAGCAGTTGGTGAATTTCGGTCCGCAGCGGATCATTTACGTTTCCTGCGATCCGGCGACCCAAGTGAGGGATTACAAATATTTGCGGGATTCTGGTTATTTAATGGAAGAAATCCAGCCCTTTGATCTCTTCCCGCACACCCGTCACGTGGAAACGGTAATGGTTCTCGCCAAGCGCCCGAAAATCGGCTGAACCATAGCTTGATCATCAAGATAATTCCCAATAGTTTCCGAAGTCGTTACAATGAATTCTAAAAAATCCACGCTTCGCCCGGTCATCTGCCTGGCTGTCATTCTTATTTTTGCCATCGGGTTCATCCTATCCGGCACCTATCGAAACCCGAAAAAACCCGGCAAGGCGGAATCTGCGCAGAAGGCAGCGGAGCACCTTGAGCGCAAAAAAATTTCCCGCGAAGACCCCGAGTCATCTCCCAAACGCGCGCGGAGCTTGATGAAACTCAGCTTGAGCGACAATGGCGAAACCCTGGAAATTGCACTGGACCAGGCGATCCTGCGTGGGGTTGGCGGGATTGATCAACTGGTGCAGCTCAATCCACCCGCCACCCCGGAGAGTCTGAAAAAACGACTGGGCGAGCTCAAGGCGGCGAGGGGCGTTTTCCCGCTGGCTTATGTCGAAGGGGCGGAAAAAGGCTTTGGCAGCATGCGCAGCATTACCTCGGATATCCGGGTAAAGATTCCACGCGAAAAGGCGGCTGGATTCGCCCGTGAGCATGGTCTTGAGATCCTGGCACTCCCGGAGTACGCGCCAGACTGGGTCGTTTTCACCGCAAGCGAGCCCATGGAAGCGCTCGCAAAGATTGATGGCATCCGCAGGGATTCGGAAGTTGAGTCAGCTGATGTCTTGATAGGCAGGCGTCCTTCGACGATGGCTCTACCAAACGATACGCTGATCGATGATCAATGGCACCTCAAGGCCAGCGGGGGTGCTTTGGAGGGGACCGACATGAATGTCGAGGATGCTTGGAAATACGGAGAAACCGGCGGGGTGCGCGGGACTGGAATCCGAATCGGCATCATCGATAGCGGGATTCAAACATCCCATCCGGATTTCATAGGAAATATAGATACAATTAACGATCGGGATTTTATCGATGACGACAATGATCCGAACCCTGAAAGCGACGAGGACCATGGAACCGCGGTTGGAGGCGTCGCTGCTGCTCGGGGCAACAATGCCTTGGGTGTCTCAGGCGTGGCTCCTGAAGCGATTCTGGTTGGAGAGAGATTGATCACGGACAGTTTTATCACTGACATGCAGATAGCCGATGCTTTGGCCCACCTTCCGGATCTGATCGAAATCAAAAACAATAGCTGGGGATATCGTGGCTTTTTGCATAAAACCGGGCCGCTTGTGAAAGATGCGATGAAAACATCATCCACCACTGGACGGGGTGGCAAGGGAACCATTTTTACATTTTCCGCAGGTAACGACGGCGATGATGGAGGCAGCGGAAACTACAGCGAACTGACAAACTCGATTTATTCAATCGGGGTCGGAGCAACCGATTCCCTGGGCAAGCGTGCATTTTATTCCTCGCCCGGCGCGAATCTTGTCATTTCAGCCCCTTCGCATGGTTTTCGAGGAGCTTTGGGAATTACGACCACTGACCGCACAGGCGTCAGCGGCTATAACAACGCCAATGGCGTTGATGGAAACTACACGGACGACTTCAGCGGAACCTCTTCATCCTGCCCTGCGGTATCCGGAGCAATCGCCCTGATGCTGGAGAAAAATCCTAACCTTGGATGGCGGGATGTGCAGGCCATCCTGATCCGCAGTGCGGTGAAATTCCGCCCCGACGATGTGGGTTGGAGCACGAACGCCGCAGGGCTTCATTTCAACAACGACTTCGGCGCAGGCCTGATAGATGTTACGGCTGCGGTGAATATGGCGGAAACGTGGACGAATCTTGAGCCGTCGACCCCGTTGGTGCTGAACCGGGAAAACTTGGGCGCTACTATCCCGGATGATAGCCCGGTCGGGCGTGTCATCCAATTTTCCCTGCCTACTTCAAACCTCATTGTCGAGCATGTCACGATGAAGCTCAACATCAGCCACAGCTCTATTGGCGAACTTGAAATCATCCTCACCTCACCGACGGGCATGGTGAGCCGTCTTGCGGAGGAACATGGAGATGATGGCTCGGAATACGACGATTTTACTTTCAATACGGTGCGCAGTTGGGGGGAAAACTCCTCCGGTGTCTGGTCCCTGAAAATCCTGGATCGTAGCTCCGTAGATAATGACACCGGGGGGACTATCAATTCCGCTGAGATCACGATCCATGGAGTGGTTGCCGCACCGGTCAATCCTGCTCCAATCGTTTCAATTACCAGTCCGCTTTCCGGTACCGTGATTAGTCCGAATGCCGGCCTGGCCGTCGCTGTAAGCGCAAGCGATTTCGATATCGATGGCGAGCTCGATGCCGTGACGGCGGTGGAGCTTTTCGATAACGGCGTCTCGGTGGGGACCCAAACCGTCGCGCCGTATTCATTCAATCTGACACCAGCGATCGGAGTCCACAGTTTTGTCGCCAAAGCCAGAGATACAGAGGACAAGATCGGTTCTTCCCTTCCGGTTGTCGTAACCGTAAAAAACCAGACTCCCGTCATCAACAGCGTGGTGATCAATGCAACGGATCAGGCCTTTGACGACACGCCATTGATCATTTCCTCTGTCGATGTTACGGATCCTGAATCAGACGCGATCACGATTACCT
>JACMMB010000191.1 GCA_014379305.1 Akkermansiaceae bacterium | reverse complement strand
TCGGGTGTATGGGCAGGGACCTCAGTCCTCTGAGGTCCGTATCTGACAGCCGCTTTTCCTTTTGGATGGCGAAGTGGGAATCGGGGCGTTAGATATGGACCTTTGGGGACAAAGGTCCCTGCCTCGGGTTATGGATTGCTGAGGTGGTCGGTGATGAATTGGAGGGCGGCTTCGCGGGTGGTGAGGCGGTTTTCGAGTTGCTCGGTTTCGACCTGGTGGAGGAGGTCTTTGAAGGCGGGGCCGGGTGGGAGGCCGAGATCGATGAGGTCTTTGCCGGTGATGAGGGGCGGGGGGATGAGGGGCTCGGCGGAGAATTCCGCGGATTTTTCGTTGAGGAAAAGGTAGTTGTCGGTGAAGCCGTTGGAGGAGGCGCAATCGACGCGGTGGAGTTCCATTTCCCGGGGGAAGGTGGGGGCGGACATGAAGCGTTTGAGTTTCGCCTTGCGCATGTGGCGGACGTTCATGAACTGCATGTGGCGGGAGACCATGTGGGTGACATCGCGGATGACGGCGTTGGGATATTTGAGGCGGGTGAGGATGGTTTCGGTCATTTCCGCGCCGAGGGTGTCATGGCCGTTGAAGCGGATGCGGCCGGAGGGGTCATCGAAGGTTTGGGTGGGGGGCTTGGCGATATCGTGGAGGAGGACGGCGAGGCAGAGATCGAGCGGGGCGTGCGCCGGGAGCATTTCAAGCATGATGCAGGTGTGGGTGTAAACGTCGCCTTCGGGGTGCCATTCGGGCGGTTGCTCGCAGCCGATGAGGGGGAGGATTTCAGGGAGGAAATGGCGGATGAGTCCGGTATCGACGAGGAGTTCGAGGCCTTGGCGGCGGTGCGGGTGGGTGATGATTTTGGAGAATTCATCGCGGATGCGCTCGGGGGAGATTTTATCGAGGAGGCCGGCGTTTTCGTGCAGGGCGGCGAGGGTGACTGGCTCGATGGGGAAGCCGAGGGCGGTGGAGAAGCGGACGGCGCGGAGGAGGCGGAGGGCGTCTTCCTGAAAGCGGTCGGTGGGAATGCCGATGGCGCGGAGGATTTTCGCTTCAAGATCGGTGAGGCCGTTGACGTGGTCGATGATTTCGCCGGTTTCGGGATTTTCGAAGAGGCCGTTGATGGTGAAATCGCGGCGTTGGGCGTCCGCGAGGGGAGAGGAGAAGGTGACGGAATCGGGGCGGCGTCCGTCCTTGTAGGAGCCATCGGTGCGGAAGGTGGCGATCTCGATGTGGTGGCCCGCGTGCCTGGCGATGATGACGCCAAAGTGGGCGCCGACTTCGTTGGCCCCGGGGAAGAGTTTTAGGACTTGGGCGGGTGTGGCGGAGGTGGCGATGTCGTAGTCCTTGGGCTCGCGGGCGAGGAGTTTGTCGCGGACGCAGCCGCCGGCGAAGTAGGCGAGGTGGCCGTTCCGGTTCAGCAGCTTGGCAAGTTCAGTCGCGGCGGTGCGTTGGGACATGGCCGGAAGAGAAAATGCCGGGGCGCGATTGGCTAGAGGGTGGGGTTGGGGAGGCGGAGGAGATCGAGGATGCGCTGGAGGTCGTCATTGCCGTAATATTCGATTTCGATCCGGCCTTTTTTCACGGAGTGCTGGATGGCGACGTGGGTGGCGAGGTGCTCCTGGAGGCGTTTGGTGAGCTCGCGGACGTGGATATCGGTTTCGCGGGGAGTGGCTTTCCTGGGATCGCCGGGATCGTCCGTTGGATTTGCGAGGAGGGATTGGGTGAGTTTTTCGGCAGCGCGGACGGTGAGCTTGCGGCGGATGATTTGGTCGGCGGCGAGTTTTTGGGACTCGAGATCCTTGATGGCGAGGATGGCCTTGGCGTGGCCGACGGTGAGCCGGGTCTGGGCGACGTAGTTCTGAATATCCTGATGGAGATCGAGGAGGCGCATCGCGTTGGCGACCGAGGCGCGGGATTTGCCGACGCGGGAGGCGATTTCCTCCTGTTTCAGGGAAAACTCCCTGGCGAGGCGGACATAGCCGGCGGCTTCCTCGATGGGATTGAGATCCTCGCGCTGGAGATTCTCAATAAGGGCCATCTCGAGGACGTCGCGGTCGGTGGCGATGCGCTCGATGACGGGGACGGTGGCGAGGCCGAGCTTTTTCGAGGCACGCCAGCGGCGCTCGCCGGCAATGAGTTCGTATTTGCCATCGACGAGGCGGGCGATGAGCGGCTGGATGATGCCGTGCTGGCGGATCGATTCGACGAGGTCGTCGAGGGGGGATTCGCCAAATTGATTGCGGGGCTGAAGGGGGGAAGGGATGACCATGTCGATGGCGATGTCGCGAACGCGCGGTGAGTCATCGCTTTCATCAGACTGCGGTAAAGAAGGGTTGCCCTGGTTTTTTTTGATGAGGGCGCCGAGTCCTTTGCCGAGTGCTTGCTTTGCCATTGGAGGGTGAGTGTGGTGGAAACGAAAGCGGAGGGGAAGCGGATTTCAACTTGCGACGGAGAATTCCTAACCAAGGGATCGCGAGCTGCGGGATATGGCTTTTGCAAATAGTATGTAAGCAGGGCGATTGGTGCTTGATAGGAGACCCGGGGTTTTTTTAATTTGGTGTATGAAAATACCGTATGGTGCATGGCTGGTGGGTTCGGTGGCGTTCTTGGGCTTCGTCTCATGCGAGAAGAAAGCGGAACCGACCACCAAGGCGGAGGCGGAAGAGAAATCGGTGGTCGAGGAGGTGGTTGGGAAGGTAAAGGAAGCGGTAACGGGTGCCGAGGCACCCAAGCTGAGTGCGGAAGAGCGGGCGGCGAAACTGGGGTTTGTTAAATATTTACCGAAAGATACCGAAGTCTCGCTGTCCTTCTATAATGCCAGGCAAACGGCGGATGAATTGAAGGCGCTGAAGATTTGGGCGTTGATTGAGGAAGGGATGGGAGCGGGTGGAATCGGTGGAATGGGGGCCGACGGCTTGGAAGAGGGACTGGAAGATGCGGAGATGCTGGAGGAGGATGGGATAGTTGAAGACGAAAATGCGGATTTACCGGAAGCCGCGCAGCCGAATGAAGAAGATGCACAGGCGGAGGAACCAGAAGCCGTGGAGCCGCCTGTAGCGGCAGAGGGCGGGCCAGGGCCGTGGACTTTATTGGGGCAGGAAGTGACGATCGCGCTGGGAAAAACCGCAGGCGTGCAGGTGGGGCATTTATTGAAGCTGAATCGGCGGATGGCTTATTTCCAAGCCAGATCCTTGGGCAAGGCGGCGCAGTCATTTGCGGAGACCGGCAGTATGGAGGATTTCTCAGCGACCATGATGAAGGATCTGCAAGGAACCGGAATACTGACATCGCTGCTGGAAGATCCGGAATCGGGCACGAAGCTATTGGAAGATGCGGAGATGCCGCCTCTATACTTGGCTTTCCGAGCGAAAGAAGGGGAGCTTGAGCAAGCGGCGCAGTTGCTGAACTCCGGCATGTCGTTCTTCGGAATGGCAGGAGAAATGGCAGTGCCGGTGGAGTTCGAAACAGGCGGAGCTAAATTAGCCGGGTATAAATTGGTGGGTGAGGCAATCGTCAAAACGATGGAAGCGGAACGGGAGAAAATGGAAGAGGATCTGAGTCCTGCCACGGTGGATGCCCTGCTCAGCGCGCTGCGGAAAAAGAACCTGTTCGTGGTGACTGGAACGATCGGAGATTATGTGGTCATGCTGGTCGGCGGAAGCGAGGAATCGTTGGCCTTGGTTTCAGAGATCAAGGAATCGCTGGTGGCATCGGACGAGCTGAACTTCGCGGATGCGTTTGCAGACAAGAAGTTGATCTCGGTTATTTACGGTCAAAAGGAAACCTATGATGCGCTGATTAAGGAATCGGGTGGGCTTGCCGATTATGCGTTGGGGCTGCGGGACGGAATTTCCGGAGGCGAATCGCTGGGTGACACCCGCGATCTCCAGGGACTGCTGGAAATCATCTCGGATCGCGAGGCGGCGTTGATGAAACTCGCCAAGACCGATGACCTGGGAATGGTCGCCTTTGCGGAAGAGGGGTTGAAGATCGAGAGCTTCGGGGGTTACGATAGCGGCGCGGTGGATTGGAAAGGATCGACGACCCTTGCCCATCTTGGCGACAGCGGCGACAATTTGCTTTTTGTGAACGCACCATCCAGTGCTGCATATGACGAGGCCATGGGTGGGTATGTCGAAGCGATTCTTGAGACAGCTTATGCGGTGACGATGAAGGTTTCCGAACTGAATCTAGAGGCTCCGGAAGTGGCCCAAGTCAAGGAGTATGCCAAGCTTTTCGATGAGAAATTCAGGCAGGATGTGGTCGGGGTATGGGAGGCTTTGAGCGGGGATTTCGCGGATGGAATTGGAAGCGAAAGCGCTGTCATTATCGATCTGAAAGGTTCGATACCGGCGGTTCCGGGGATTCCACAGAGTATCGTGGATCAGGGCAAGGCGCCGCGAATGACTCTCATAGCGCCGGTGAAGGACAGGAGCAAGCTGGCGAGCTCATGGGAAAAGATCAATGGCAGAGCGACTTCGATCCTGCAAAAAGTCAGTGAAATGGCCGGTGAGGACATTCCCATGCAAAAGGCGATCAGCTCGGAAAAAGACGGCATGACAACCTGGTTTTTCTCGTTTCCGTTTTTTGACAACGACTTCCTGCCATCAGTCACGGTAAGCGACAAATGGTTTGCGGCATCGACTTCGAAGACCCAGGCACTTGACCTGGTTGACAAGGCTGCTGCCGGTGGAGCGAAAGGAGAGGGCGTGCGTTTTCTCCTGAATTTCAATGCCCTGACAGCGTATGCCGGCGAGATGCTGGAGGTGGTTGATAAGAATTCGGGTGAGGTTTTCACAAGTGAATCCGACTTGGCGGATTTTAATAAAAACAAGGCGCAGCTGAAGCAAGTGATTGATGTCTGTGGCGAGTTTGATTCCTTGAAATGGACGGCGAAGGAGGAGAACGGCAGGGTTCGCAGCAGCATGCACTTCAAGACGAAATGAATTTGCGGAGCCGCAAGCTCCAATCTCCAGGCGGGGGTTTTGCGGCAATGAAACGGCATGAAGATTGAGCCGATCGGGTTTCTGCGGACTTGCTTCGGGAGCAAGTTCGCAGTGCCTAGGCAGCCGGGGCTGTGCGGGAGTGCCTGGGGGGTATTGGAGTTTTGCGAAGCATACCGATCAGCTGAAGCGGTGAGGGGGCTGGATGGATTTTCGCATGTGTGGTTGATCTTTGGATTTCACGAGACTGTGGCGGAGGGATGGCATCCGACGGTGAGGCCGCCGCGATTGGGAGGAAATGAGAGGGTCGGAGTGTTTGCGAGCCGTTCGACCTACCGTCCCAACGGGCTTGGGCTATCGCTGGTTAAATTTGATGGGTTCGGGTGGGAGGAAGATCATGGGATGCAGCCGCCCTTGCTGCATTTTTCGGGGGTCGATTTGGTGGATGGGACACCGGTTTACGATGTGAAGCCTTATCTGGCTTATGCGGAGGCATTGGTCGAGGCGCGGAGCGGTTATGCGACGGAGGAAATCAGGCGGTGGGATGTGAAAGTGGATGAGTCGGCGGAGGCGGATTTCGTCAAGCTGGACGAGCGTTCGCGGAGAGTCATCAAGGAGGTTTTGTCATTGGATCCAAGGCCAGCGGGCGGGGCCGGGGAAGCAGGACGGGTTTATGGGGCGTCGCTATGCGGCAGGAATGTTAGATTCCGTTTTGACGGTGCAATCTGTTGGATCTTGGAGATTCAATATCCTCAGTCCGGTGTCTGAGCGCATTCCGGCTTGCGTGCGGGATAGTGCTTGGATACGGGGATGCGTGTTCGTTCCGCAGGTTCGGACGGTTTTTCACCCAATACATTCACTATGGCTATTTCCAGAGCATTGCTTTCGGTTTCTGATAAGAGGGGTTTGGTAGAGTTTGCGCAGGGATTGGCAGAGATCGGGGTGGAGTTATTATCAACGGGAGGAACGGCGAAGGCGCTCCGGGATGCGGGCTTGAAAGTGAAGGACGTATCCGAATACACGGGTGCCCCGGAGCTTTTCGAAGGGCGGCTCAAGACGCTGCATCCGATGGTTCACGGGGGTTTGCTGCAGCGTCGTGATGACGCGAATCATGTGGCCCAGGCGCAGGAGCACGGGATTCCGCCGATTGATCTGGTGGTGGTGAACCTTTATCCTTTCGAGGAAACGGTGGCTAAGGCGGGGGTGACGCTTGAGGAGGCGATCGAAAAGATCGATATCGGGGGGCCTTCGATGTTGCGCAGTGCGGCAAAGAATCATGCGCATGTGACTGTGGTGGTTTCGCCAGATGACTATCCGCGGGTTTTGGAAGAGATGCGTGAGAATGGAGGTGATACCACCAAAGGATTGCGGGAGGAGCTTGCGGTAAAAGTATTTCACCGGACCTCGCAATATGACGGGGCGATCACAAATTTTCTCGGCCAGTGCCGGCAAGGGACCGGTTGTTCTTTTTCGCTGAGCCTGCCGCTTGAGCAGGAGCTTCGCTACGGGGATAATCCTCATCAGAAATGCTCGCTGTATGGAAATTTCGCAGCCTGTTTCACTCAGGTGCAGGGCAAGGAGCTGAGCTATACCAACATTCTTGATATTGAGGCGGCGGCGGATTTGATTCTGGACTTCGTGAGGCCGACGGTGGCGATATTGAAACACACGAATCCGTGCGGTGTCGGTCAGGATGACGAGGATCTCCGTCTTGCCTGGCAGAAGGCATTTGAAACCGACAGACAGGCGCCATTTGGTGGAGTGATTGTTACGAACCGGCCACTGACCCTCGAATTGGCGCGGGTGATTTCCGAGATTTTTACGGACGTCATCATTGCGCCTGACTTTGAACCGGAGGCGCGGGCGTTGCTGCAGAAAAAAAAGAATCTGCGGTTGATGAAGATGAATGATGCCTATCTCTCTGCAAAGAAAGCGCCGGTGATACGTTCCAGTCCAGGCGGTATCATGGTCATGGATCGGGATCACACCGCACTTGGTCTTGATGATCTGGAAAACAAGGTGGTGAGCAAGCGCCCTCCAAGCGATGAAGAGATCCGGGCCATGCGTTTCGGCTGGCGGATCGTGAAAAACGTGAAATCCAACGCGATTGTTTACGCTCTTGCGGATCGGACTTTGGGGATTGGGGCAGGTCAGATGAGCCGGGTGGATGCATCGCGGATTGCGATATGGAAAGCGAAAGAAGCGGGACTGGATTTAAAGGGCAGTATTGTCGCATCGGATGCGATGTTTCCATTTGCCGACGGGTTGCAATCCGCCATTGATGCCGGGGCCACCGCTTGCATTCAGCCAGGCGGATCGATGCGCGACGAGGAAGTGATCGCGGCGGCTGATGCAGCGGGGATGGCGATGGTTTTCACCGGGCATCGGCATTTCAGGCATTGAATTGAATGGTGCATTTGGAGCGCCTTGTCCTACGAATGCGGAAGATCCGGAGTAGCGCATGTGATACGGCAAGGATGGCGGCTTGCCATGCACGTGGGCTTGGGTATGTTCGGTTTTTAGCAGAGGATGACGCCATTTTTACGGAAAATACTGGGGATGAACTGGGTGCTGGTTCTGGTGATGTATGGACTGCTGATTTTCGGAGTGTTCATGATTGAGAGTGCGGCGCGGCATATTCCGATCGGGCAGGAGCAGACGGGTCAATTCGGATCATCTGGGGCTTATTTTTCATGGATGCAGAAGAACTGGATCGTGGTCGGAAGTGTGGCGTATTTTGCGGCGGCACTGATTGATTACAAGTGGATCAGATGGCTGGGCATCCCGCTGTATGCAGTGAGCATCGGACTCATGATCATGGCGATGAAGGCCGATGACGATGTGCATAGGCTGGTGGTGGGGGGATTGAGTTTCCAGCCGGCTCAACTGGGTGTGACCTCGGGGATCGTGATGATTGCGTGGCTGATGCATGATCTCCCAAAACTTCATGCTGTTCTGGGAAATCCGTTTCTAAAAATCGCGATCATCGGGGTGATTTCCGCAGTGCCGTTTTTGTTGGTGATGATGATGGGGGATATGGGTTCGGCATTGGTGTGGATTCCGGTGGTGATCGTGGCGCTGTTGGTGGCGGGGATTCCATTCAGGTTTCTGAGCTTCATTGCCTTTGTTTCGGCAGGGATGTTGCCAATTCTTTACTTTGTGATTCTGCCCTTGGTATCGGAGCGGGGGCCGGACCGGATTGATCTATGGCTGAGAATGATGCAGGGACAGGAGGTTGACACTTTAGGAGATGCATACGCACCTCACAACGTATCGATGGCAGTGGGTAAAGCGGGCTGGAAGGGGGTCGGCTGGAAGGCTACGGCGGAAGAGGGATCGCTGCATGACAAGGGATTCATTCCGAGACTCACAGCGCACAACGATTTCATTTTTGCGGTAATCGCAGAGGAATTGGGCTTTCGGGGCGCACTTTTATTGCTCGGGGGATTCACCCTGCTGTTGATCCAGGGGCTTTTTATCGGTTTCTACAGTCGGGATGTGGCTGGGAGGCTCATTGTCTGCATGGTTGTTGCCCTCTTCTTCGCGCACATTTATGAAAATATCGGAATGTGCGTTCTGCTGATGCCGATTACGGGAATTCCATTGCCGCTGATCAGCTATTCCGGAACATTTGTGGTGATCTGCATGTTCCTGCTAGGCATGGTGCAGAGTGTGTGGGTGCACCGTCATCTGGAGGGCCGCTTGGAGGAAGCGTGAGAAAATCAGCCGGGTTGAGGCCGCCACTTGCCATCAACCGCGGTTATCTTGTGACGGTTCGTCGGATGTATATGTCGTGTAGGCGTATTCCCCGGCGTATTTGGAATCGCCATCGTTGCGGAGATGGGAAGGAGTTTTGAGAATGTCGAAATTGGTGCCGCAATACATACAGCGGAATTTCTGGCTGGCGATGAGGGACAGAGTGGCGGTCACGCCGTGATTGAAGGGATAAAGTCTGAACGCTTTCTGATGAGTGAGAGCGCCAGAGTTGATAAGCGGGGTCCCTTTACATAACGGGCAATGGGTGTTGCGGCGTTTTAGGAAGGCGATCAGCCAAGTGACCGCAGTGCAGACGAGTGATGCGGCGAAGACTCTGGTAGCAAGGTGAGTGGGCTGGATAAAAAAGGTTATCAAGGAAGTGGCGGTTGCTATAATGCAAAGGTAGTGGACAACCGAGAGCACGATGGCACTGACAAAACCCTGTCGATGGGGCACGGAACGGGCACGACATTGGGGGTCGCGTTTTGAATCTGCGACAGGTTGGGAATGAATTTTATCGAGATTGGAAGATAACACGACGGCGTTAACTTCTAGGATTTCCTAACATTTAGCAAGCTGGTAATTCCTTGTCGTGGAATGCATGGCTAGAGAATCAGAGACGGATTCTACGGCCGGGCAAATCCTCAAATGTCCTGTTCAATGGATTTCAGGGTGAGGAAGAGATCGTGCCAGCGGGTGAGTTTCGGTTCGACTGCGAGTTTTTCATTAGCGAGATGTTTGCGAATGGAATTCAGGCACGTCGTGTAATCCTGGAAAAAGATGCGGAGTCCGTCTTCGTAATCAGCCCTGAGAGTTTCCGCGAAAGCCCCACAGGTATTCAGAAGTGAATTCTGGAAATCCCGGGTTATTTCATTCCTGGTCATGAAGGAGATGGCGATGCCCCCTGCGATGAAAACCATGGCGATAAAACAGAAGATCCATGGCAGCCATTCAAACCCGAAGATGCCACAGATTGCAGCCAGTATAAGGAAGATCAAAGTGGTGGCGGTGAAGGATTTCAGAGCGAGATTGCGGCGGCGAAGTTCGATTTCAAGTGCTTTGCGGATATGCAGGTTGCCGATTGCGTGGTGGGCCGCACGGCCGATCCGTTGGACAAACCGGGTGTGCGCCTGTGCGAGTTTCCCGTCGATGGGTTCGGATTTATCGATCTGGATGTCTATGGCATCG
>JACMMB010000190.1 GCA_014379305.1 Akkermansiaceae bacterium | reverse complement strand
TGATATTGGACGGAGAAAACGGGAAGGTGGCGGTGGGCCATGCCTTCGATGGTGCCATCATTCAGGTTGATGTGCGTGACTTCGATTTCCGCAGGGAGGGAATCGGGATCGACGGCGAAGCCGTGATTCTGCGAGGTGATGGTGATCTTGCCGGTGCGGAGGTCCTTGACGGGGTGGTTTCCGCCGCGGTGACCGAATTTAAGCTTGAAGGTTTTTCCTCCGTAAGCATGAGCGAGGATCTGATTGCCGAGGCAGATGCCGAAGGTGGGGAGCTTGGTGATCAGCTCGCGGATTTCACGATGGATGTAGCCGAGGGAAGCCGGATCGCCTGGTCCGTTGGTGAGGAAGAGTCCATCGGGTTTTTTAGCAAGGATATCGGCAGCAGTGGTGGTGGACGGGACGACTTCGACTTCGAAGCCGGCCTGTCGAAGCATGCGGAGCTGGTTGTATTTCAGGCCGAGATCAATCGCGATGACCTTGTATCTGACGGCGGGGAGCTCGGCGTAGGCTTCCGTTTCTCCGATTGAAGCGTTGGGAAGTGTCCAGCGGCGGGATTCCCCGCTCCAGGTGTAGGCTTGAGGGGTGGTGACCTCTTTGACGAAATCGGCCCCTTCCATGGATGGCGAGGCTTTGGCGGCGGCAATGGCGGCTGCTTCCGAAAGCTCCGTGGTGACGCAGGCGCGCATGGCCCCGAGGGAGCGGAGGTGCTTGGTCAGCGCGCGGGTATCGACCCCTTCGATGCCAAGAATCCCGTGGCGGCCGAGGTAGTTCGCCAGGCTTTCGCAGGAACGCCAATTGGATGGAACGGAACAAAGCTCGCCGATGACAAAGGCGCGGATGTGTGGTTCTCGGGATTCGTTGTCGGCGGGATTGATCCCGTAATTTCCGATTTGAGGGTAGGTCATGGCGACGATCTGGCCTCGATAGGAAGGATCGGTGATCACTTCCTGATAACCGGTCATCGAGGTGTTGAAGCAGATTTCCCCGGTGGTAGTTCCACTGGCACCGTATGAAATTCCGGTGAAGCAGCGTCCGTCTTCAAGGGCAAGAATGGCGGTAGTGGGCACGGAGCGGGAGGGTATGCATCCCTTTCCGGGATAAAACACTAAATTTTAAATTCAAACCAGAAAGCCGCCTTTTTTCCCGCCACCGGGGCCGAGTTGGATCAGGTGGTCGGCGGCGTCGAGGACATCGGGATGGTGCTCGACGATGAGGACCGAGTGGCCGGCATCGCGGAGGCGGAAAATCGCGATCAGCAGTTTTTCGACATCGCCGAAATGGAGGCCGGTGGTCGGTTCGTCGAAGAGATAAAGGGTGTGCGGGGATTCGGGTTTGGAAATTTCGAGGGCGAGTTTGAGTCGCTGGGATTCGCCGCCGGAAAGGGTGTTTCCCGCCTGGCCTAGCTTCAGGTAACCGAGACCCAGCTCATCCATGGCGGCGAGTTTCCGATACAGCTTGGGAATGACGCGGAAAAAAGTCTTGGCCTCGGCGACGGACATTTCGAGCGCATCCGCGATGGATTTCCCCTTATAGGTGATTTCCAGGGTTTCACGATTGAAGCGTTTGCCGAGGCAGGCCGGGCACTCTATCCATGCATCGGGGAGAAAGTGCATTTCGATGCGGAGCTTGCCGTTGCCCTGGCAGCGCTCGCAGCGACCGCCCTTGGCATTGAAGCTGAAACGGCTTTTGCCGTAGCCGCGTTGTTTGGCGAGGGGGAGTTTGGCGAAAATCTCCCGCATCAGATCAAAGGAACCCATGAAGGTGGCGGGGTTCGAGCGCGGGCTGCGGCCGATACCGGATTGATCCGCCAGGACGAATTTCTCAAGATGTTCCAGACCGGTGATCGAATCGTGCGCGCCGGGTTGTTCCTTGGAGCCGTGAAAATGGCGGGCCAGGGCTTTGGCCAGAATGTCGTTGGCGAGGGTGGATTTTCCGCTGCCGCTGGGACCGGCAATGACCACGACCTGTCCGAGGGGAATGGTGACGGTGAGGTTTTGTAGATTATGTTCGCGGGCTCCGAAAATGGTGATGGCGTCTTTGGCCGGCTTGGCTTGCGGGGAGAATTTCGGGATTTTCCCCCGCAGCCATTCTCCGGTCGGGGACTGGAGGGTGGCGGGCGGAC
>JACMMB010000189.1 GCA_014379305.1 Akkermansiaceae bacterium | reverse complement strand
GTTGGATGGCTCGGCCGGATTCATTTCAATCGAGGTTCAACGAAAGGCACCATTTGGCCGACCATACGGGCAGATATTCTCCGGACGCATCGAGTTTCCTGGAGCCTCCGCGTTGGGCGAATTGAACCCAGGATTCCACGGTGTCGTTTTGAATTCCGAGCCGCTCGTTGAGTAGATAGCCGGCCCGCACTTTGTCAATCGGTGCGCCGTTCCGATCGATCTCATCCACGATCAAAGGCAGGTAAGTCACCGCATACGATTGATAGATCTCCAGCACATGATGCATGCCGCCGCACAACTCGGGGTTCCTCAGCATGTCCAAAAACGTCCGCCCGATTGATGAAACTCTCAGTACCCGTCCGCGGACATTCGTGTAGGCCCCCCAATGGATCGAGTTGAAACAGTGAATTTCCGTGCGACCGATTTTGGTCAGTTTAGGTCTGGTCAAACGCGGCATGCCATTTTCGCAATAGCTTTCATAACACTCTCCAAGATCCTTCCTCATCCGCGCTTCGGCTTGAGCATTCCAATCTTTGGGTGCGGGGCTGGAAACGAACATCTTCACCGGCAAACGATTCGTCAGACCGTGGTAACTCATCGCGCTCAGGTGGGACAGGTAGCAGAAGGGATCGATACTGGATACCACTTCCTCCGCATTCTCACCTTTCCTCCCCAGAAGGCGGAACGTGGTCGATTTGAAATTGGGATGTGCCTTCAGTATCCCCGAATATTCCAGTTCATGAAGCCTAAAATCGAATTCGATGTGCGTCGCGTGATCCTTCTGCAAGCCATCCAGCTTTTCGCCCAGATACGCTTTGCCGGAATACAACTGATGCAATATCAACCCAAGTCGATACCGGGTAATCACCGGTTCTTCGACGTCGCCAAGCGAAAGAGATATTGCTTTTGAGAGTTCCATCTTATGCTATGGCTGACTAAATGTCCTCAGGACATTTAGTCAGCCATAGCGAACGAAGGCAAGTGAAAAAATCGGAATTTAATTCTGGGTGATTCTAATCTTGATGCTTACAAACGTCCTCAGGACGTTTGTAAGCATCGAGAAGCAAGCTGAGATCGCAATTCATTGACGGAGAATGATATGTGAACCTTGGGTATTACCTGAACTTCACCCCCAGCCCCTTCGTCAGCGCTTCGAGCACTTTCTGGTGGGCGGTGTCGATCTCTTCGGTTTTGAGCGTGCGGGTGGCTTCGCGGTAGTGGAAGCGGTAGGCGACGGACTTGCTGTCGGCGGCGATCTTCTGGCCGGTGGGGTCGGTGAAGACGTCGAAGCACTCGGAGGAAACTAACAGCGGCTCGGCGAGCTTGGCGATGACGGCTTCGATTAGCGCGTTGGGCGTGGTGAGGGGGAGTTCCATCGCGGCGTCGCGGGAGGAGCCGGGGAACTGCGGGAGGTCCTCGACGTGGCTGATGCCGTTGAGCAGCTTGCGGAGTTTTCCGAGATCGAGCTCGGCGACGAAGACGGGGGTGGTGAAGTCTAGTTCGCGCTCGCGGGCGGGTGTTAGGCGGGCGAAGACGCCGATGTTCTGGTCATCGACCTTGATGTCGCTGGCGAGGACGAAGCCGGGGCGGTCCTTCGGGGTGAAGGTGATCTTGCGGTCGCCTAGCAGCGCGGAGAG
>JACMMB010000188.1 GCA_014379305.1 Akkermansiaceae bacterium | reverse complement strand
GGGGAGTTTGGAAATATTTTTGCCGTTGAGGTGGACAGAGCCGGCTTCTGCGGGGATGAGTCCCGCGATCATATAGAATGATGTGGTTTTCCCGGCTCCATTCGGACCGAGGAGTCCGACGATCTCCTTGGGTTGGACGGAAATGCAGACGCCATCGACAACGGCGCGACCGCCGTAGGTTTTGCGAAGACCTTGGGCGGAGAGAACGGCGGATTCCAGATTATTACAAGCGGTGCCGGGGACGTGCATTCAGGATAGTAATGAAAGGAGCGATCATCAGGAATTGATGCGGCTCTAGCGTTTGAGGTTCAGGTTGCCGCCCATTTCCCAGTTGCCCTGGGTGGAGAAGGAGCCGTCGTTGAGGAGGCGCAGGGTGAGGTTGGGTTCTTTGGCGCGGGCGTAGAAGGTGCCTTGTTTGACCCATGGGAAACGCTCGCTGATGATGATCTCGCCTTTCGGGATGTTGTAGGTGAGGATGCCGCCGCTGGCTTCGACCGGCTCCTTTCCGGCAACACCTTTTTGGAGAAGGCGCACCGCGCCAGTGGCGACAATACGCTCAACTTCGCTAAAATTCGTGGTGCCACCGCCGATTTCGAGGTCATTTTTCTTTTTGGATACCTTGGGTTTATCTTCAGGTTTCTTGGTGAAAAAGACCTTGAGTTCATTGGCTCCGGTGAGGGTGAAACGGGGATCGGTAACCCTGACGTTGTTGAGATAAACGAGGACGCCGGCATTCGCGTCGAAATACATTCCGCCGTCGCAGTTGATTAAAGTGACATCGGGGCCGGGTTCGACATCCAAGGGTTTTGCATCCGGCTCCGGTTGTTCGGATTCGGCGGCGATGTTTTTGATTTCGCTGGTTTTGATGAAATCGCGGGCGGCCGCAGAGGCGATTTTCCCAGACTCCTGGCTTTCGATGAGTGCTGATTCAGCAGACTGATTCGCTTTGTCCAAGGCGGGTTCGAGTGTTTCGGCGTCCGCTTTGATGGCAGCCAGTTCGGCTTCGGACGTGAAAGGGGGCGGAGCAGCGGGCAGGTTCAATGGCGCAAAGCACAGGGCGATCAATGCGGTGGTGGGAAGGGTCCTTGAGTTCATGGATATGGCAGGATGTTCGGAGATCGTGGTGCTGGCGGGGCCACGGAGAAATCCCCTGCCATCCTGAAAAGCGTAGACGAGGCCGGTGCCCCGGGCAAGCAGCCGGTCGCTGGTGATTTCCACGGGTTCGTTGGCGTAGAGCCGGGATTTCGCCTGATCGAAGAGGGCGTTGCTGAGGACGACTTTTCCGCGCAGGCTGTGGTCGGGATTGTAAAATTTGATGAGGACGTTTTGCCCTTGGACGCGGTCGGCATCGATCAGGGTCATGGTTTCCGCCTTGAGATCGCCGACGAGGTTGCGGTTGGCATCATAGCGGGGGAGGAGAACGCCTTTGAGCACGCTGCCGTTCGGAAGCAGGGAGATTGGTGATTTTTTCCCAGCCAGCCTGGTTTCCTGAGCGCAAAGAACAGGAAAGGCTAACAAAAGGATGGAGAGTCGGGGTATCAAAAGCTTCAAGGAAGGAGATGCAACGATCGGATAAAGGGAAATGTTAGACATTCCCGGGAGGTAGACAATCGGAATGTCGCGAGTGCGGCTGCATTTCCCGTTTACGCGGGGTTGATTTGAGTTGGTTGGCGGTGATGCTTGCGGAATGAAACCACAAGTGGGAGAGATGGCGCCGGATTTTACGGCCATGGTCGTTGAAGGGGAAAAGGAATCGGAGATTTCATTGAAAAGTCTGCGAGGCGAGGTTGTGGTGCTGGTTTTTTATCCGAAGGACAATACCCCTGGCTGCACAATCCAAGCATGTTCGTTGCGGGATGGATGGGATGAAATAAAAATGAAGGCACGGGTTTTCGGAGTCAGTGCGGACAGTGTGGCGAGCCATAAAAAGTTCATTTCCAAATGGCATTTGCCCTATCCATTGATCGCAGACGTGGACAAGAGTATTGCAACAGCCTTTGGAGTGTGGGTGGAGAAAACGATGTTTGGGAAAAAATACATGGGAATGGAGCGGTCGACTTTTGTGATTGCCGGTGACGGCCGGATCAAAGCAGTTTTGGAAAAAGTATCGCCACTGAGTCATCGAGAGAAGCTCTGGAAATTATTGGGATGATTAAAAAATCGCCGGCAGCAGACCATCCACACATCGGACTTGCGGTCTTCGCGACAGGGGTCATGGCACTTGGTTTGGCTGCGGGTTTGAAACTCTTGAAAGTGGTTGACCGGCTGGATGAGGTATTGGTGCGGTTGTTTTCTCCAGCAGGATTGGGAGCCGCCGCGCAGGAGATGGATGCCTGGGTTTTGTGGGCGGGGACTGGAATCATGGCTTTCTTTTTGCCTGCGGTAATCCTCAATATTCCGGGAAATTGGCGCAGGCTGATGCTATGGGGGATCACACTTGTCTTGACTTCGGCATGGGGGCCGGTGCTGGTGCTCTGTGCGTTAAAGCCGAATATCGGGGTGGCTCTGGTTGCGGTCCTGTGGTCGGGTTTTTGTGCGATGTTTTACACGACCAACCACGTGCTCCCGGTTGATAAACCACCCTTAACACCGGATCAAATGAACAATGGCCCGCGCTGATTTTCCATTTCCGGTGAAAGCATTGGTTGCTGAGTTGAAACGCCTTCCGGGCATAGGTCCGCGCAGTGCGGAACGGATGGCGGTCTGGCTTTTACAAAATAAAAAAGCCGAGCCTTTGGCTTTGGCAGAGGCGGTCATCAAGGCGAAGGAAGGGATCATCGAGTGTCCGATTTGTGGATTTTTCGCGACGCCTGAATCATGCGGAATCTGTTCGGATCCAAAGCGGGACGAAGCTTTGCTGTGCGTGGTCGAACAGGCGACCGATGTCTTGCCGCTGGAGCGATCAGGGGCTTTCAAAGGGCGGTATCATTGCCTTGGAGGAAAGCTTTCACCGCTGGACCGGGTGTCTCCCGAGGATCTGCGCATACCGGAATTGATCCGCCGCGTGGAGGCGAGCAATGGATCCGTGGAGGTCATCCTTGCTTTGGGGGCGGATGTGGAGGGGGAGGCTACTTCGAACTATCTGGCGGATATGCTGCGCGGAAAATCGACGAAGGTAACGCGGATCGCGCAAGGCCTGCCTGCTGGCGGTGGACTTGAACATGCGGATGAGCTGACCTTAATTCGGGCCATGCAGGGGCGTCGCGATTTCTGAGCTTGTTTGCAGAATGCCTTTTCAGGACGGGAAATCAGTCAATTTGCAAAACTGGTTTATTTTTGGAGCGGTGGGATTCCTTGAATTCGTCGTTTAAGACCGTTCGTTAGTAATGGTTTAAGGGTTAGCCGGGTTATCTGGTACATCCTTTGCAAAAGATGCAGATACAACCAAACCAAATTATCATGACCACATTAGAACTGACTCAAAAGAAACAAACCAACTTACGCCACCTTTTGGAAGAACAGGCGCGCGATCTTTATAATGCTGAAACCAAATATGCGGAATTTCTGACCACCATGAGTATCTCATCGAGCGATGAGGATCTGACCGATAAGTTCAATCACGTCAGGGAAGGAACCGCCAAAAACATCGAGAAGCTTAAAACCATCTGCGACAAACTCGATGTGCCTTCCACCGGAGTGAAATGTGAAGCCATGGCCGGCTTGCTTCGCGAAGCAGAGGGAAGTGAGAGAGACTACGTCAATGGCTCGGTAAGAGACGCGGCTCTAATTGCGAGCGCCCAGAGAATCGCACATTATGAAATCGCGGGGTTTGGAACCGCGCGAGCGTTTGCAAAGAAGCTCGAGTTGGATGAAATCGCCGGACACTTCAATGACATGGCCGATCAATCGGGAGAGATTGACAAGAAGTTCACTAAAATTGCCACTGGAACGTGGTTGTCATCTGGAATCAATGACGACGCGGCCAAATAGCATTTCCGAGTTTTAAATATTGGTGTGCCCTCGAATAAGAGTGGCACACCTCTTTTTCATGTGGATACCGGTTAGTAGCTGGGCGAAAATCGGTATTTTTGTTTTGTTATAAAGGCAAGTTGTGGTTTGATCCTTCGATGGGGCGATTCGCAAGATGGCTGATTATTCTGGCTACGGCTTCTGGCTTGTCCTGGGCCGGGGGTGACAAAAGCAAGATTGCGAACATTTCATTTCATATCGAAACGGAAGCTACGGATAACCCGAAAATGATTTTTCCTCAAGAGGTGGCGGGAAATCAGAGGTTTTTCAGGAGGATTCCTGAAATCGCATCAAGAGATTTTGTCGCGTTCACCCCATTTCCTGCAGATGACCAGGAATCCTACGGGATTGTTTTCCAGCTCAAGGACAATGCGAGAAGGCGTTACGCCGCAGTTACCTCTGTAAATCAGGGAAAGTGGCTGGTGTGTCAGGCATACGGTCGATTGGTGGATGGGGTATTGGTAGACGGGCCAGTGGATGACGGCGTGATTGTCATTTGGAAGGGACTGACGCTGGAAGAGATTCACGAACTGGACAAAGGACTGCCAAGAATAGGCGAAAAAAAGAAAGGAAAGAACTAACTCATGAAGGTGATAATAGCTTTTTCGGTGGGGATCGTTGCCTGTGTTTCCGCCTTGGCGATCGAGTTAAGGCTGCCGACTGAGAACCAGCATCTGTTCAGTGGCGAGCCGGAGCGCTTCTACATGTATGTGGATCGGATTTTCGAAGGGGAAACCACCGAGCCGTGGGAAGGGGGATCATTTGGATTCGTGCGCTCGCCGATTCGTGTCGGCGGTGAAGTGGTGATGACAAAATTTCACGAAGGAATCGATATCGCGCCGATGAAGCGCGACAAGGCGGGGAATCCGGTTGATTTGGTGATGAGTATTTCCAATGGAACGGTCGTGCATTCCTGCCTGGTTGCCGGCCATAGCAATTACGGGAAATACGTGGTGGTAGAGCATGATTGGGAGGGCGCGCGGATTTACTCGCTATATGCCCATCTTGCTGAAATTACGGCCAAGGTTGGTGATCCTGTGAATGCAGGCTCCGTGCTGGGCAGAATGGGTTACACGGGGGCGGGGATCAATAGAGTGCGTGCGCATGTGCACTTGGAGCTCGGGTTTCTGATAAGCAACCAATACCAAGGCTGGCATAATGTGAATTTCGGCAGTGCGAATTATCACGGCATATACAATGGAATGAACATTGCAGGGGTGGATGTGGCCGGTTTTTTCCTTGCCCATCAGGCGAACCCGAATCTTGGTTTTAAAGATTTTGTGCTGGCCCAGCCAATGCAATTCAAAATCACAGTGCCGGGTGGGACAAGCGAGCCAGATTTTCTCAAACGCCATCCGTGGATGAAGCGGGGAGACGTCAAGGGTGCGGTTTCTTGGGAAATCGGTTTCGCGGCGACCGGCCATCCGATTTCGTTTACGGCAAGCAAACGTTCCGTCTCCGCGCCAACGGTGACACATCTACGTCCATCAACCATTTCCCAGCGATGGCTGACTCGCGGTCTGTTGACAGGTGAGGCCAATCAAGCCTCGCTCTCCGGAGGCGGTAAGCAGTTGCTGTCGCTTCTTCTCGATGATTTTCCGACCCCCATAGGCGAGTGATTTGCTCCAAAGTGAACTCTCTCTGCCAATCCCGAACCACCCGGATACGAAGACTGATATGCACAGTCGGGTCGGTGTTGGGACTATCGATCCCTTCCGTTTTGGCGAGTGATCCGGGAAGTGCGGCGATGGCATTTTTGAAAAAGGTCCAATCAGGTGAGATTAACCTTGAGCCGGGAGGAGATACGGCCTTGTCGCCGCAGACGGTGGCGGACAAAAAGGAAGTGATTCGTAAACGGCTTGAGAGGCTTGGAAAGGACCTGCGTCACAGCACATTGGAGTTAGGCGAGGTGAAGGAGGACGAGGGATTTGCAGCGGTGATGGTGCGGAAAGTCGGAGGGTTTGAGACAAATGATTTCCAAATTATCCCTGTCGCCATGGTGAAAAGGGGCGCCGACTGGGTACCGGCACCCGTATTGGCATCTTTTGAAAATGCAGTGATAGCATCCACTTTTCCCCTGAGAGAAAGATTGGGCGAGTTGGAAAAATGGATGCTCGAGGAGCGAGTTTTGGATTTGGGGAAAATCATATCGGAATCGGCAGAGAGAACACGTGCCGAAATCAAGAAAAACTTCGCCGGGGTGGATCTGAAAGGGGATAATCCGGAGAAAATTGCGGACAGGTTTTTGGAGGCGTGCGGATCCCGGAATCAGGCGGCAATATTGGGATTTCTAGGGGGGCTGGGTGAGCCATTGCCAGAGGATTGGAGCGCGCGGCTCCGCGCTTCAGAACTTGCGGTTGCGGAGAGGGCGTCATCCCGGATGCCATGGAGACTTCTGGTTTCTCCGGACGTGCTACGCGTGAGAGTTCTTGAAGAACGCGACAATGACAGCGGATTGTTCTCAATTGCTTGTCTGGATCCTTCCCGGACCAAGCTGGGCGGAACCATGGAAACGATCCGGGTTTTACACTTTGAACTTACAAAGGATAGTAACGCGTTTTGGCGTATCGATCTGCCTTCGGCATTACTTAATGGGGATGAAGCCGGGTTATCCGATGCGGATGATATTGATGGAGATCTACTCGATCTTTTCCCAAAACGGCTACGCCAGCATGAGCCTGTGGTTCAGAGTAAAACGGCACGGCAGGCAGCTGCCGCTGTAATCTCAAAATTGGAAACCGGAAGTCTTGGAGATTTGCTCAGGTTGGTGGATTTTGCAGGCAAGTTGAAAGAGGCGCGAATCGGCTGCTCGGCGGCGGCTGAGTTTTGGTGGTCGTTGAACGCCCCTGGTGCCTTCCGTTTCCCGATCAGCCTTGGATATAAGGAGGAGGGCGCCCTTGCGGTGGCGACTTATCAGTGGTTTTCTCCAAACGAAGCGGATTTGTTTGAACTTCGAAGTTTATATTTTATAAAATCTGAGGAGGGTTGGCTGTGGGCGCCCGGGATTGTTGAAAAAACACAACGGGAGGAACACAAAACCTTATCCAAATGGGTCAAGGATCAAACGCCCGGCTGGAGGATTTCATGGCGTGAGACTTTGCTGAAACCAAGTGCCAAACTGGAAACTCTTAATCAGGTAGGAGCGGCTTCCGATGAGGAAGTTCGTAAACTGTCTGCCTTATGGCTTGAGGCCTTGGAAACTCGCGATATCCACAAGGCTTTGGGGCAAACCGCCTGGCTTGGGGGCAAGGATGCCATGCCGGTGAAATGCCTGCGAAACCTTAGTTATGACATTGCGAGCGCAAAGGACGGAAAAGGTAAACTGTCGGGCATTTACCGCTCGGAGCATTGGGTTGCGGCTGGTATTCAATATTCCAGCAAAGGCCAGAAAAAGAACTCATTTTACCCTGTGTTCATGACGAAATCAGGCCCAAAAATCCTGCCCGAAATCGATCTGCTAAGTGGTGACAACCGGACCAGGAAATTCCTGAACGATTCTTCATTTGCCCAGCTTGCGCGTTTTGTCGAAAAGGACAAACTCGATGAGTTGAAAAACATATTCGCAAGATTCGAAAATGATCTTCGGAAAGATTGATCACTAAGAGGCACATAAAATTAAATGTCCTCAAATATTTTTATAGCTTGATTATTTTCCAAAAAAATCCATACCAAATTGGAAAGCCGAACCAATTGTGATGAAGTTGACCAAAAAAATCAATCTACTCAAGATGCGGGGACTTGGCTGTGGAATGATGCGGGGGATGACATTGCTTGAGCTGACGGTTGTCATCATGGTGCTATTGGCATTGATATCGGTGCTGTTTGTGGGGGCGCAAGCGTGGAAACGTGGTTCTGATCGAGCCTTGTGCATCATCAATATCCAGCAGGTTCAAAAGGGGGTCCGTAGTTTCTCAAACCTTTACGGACACTCACCAGGTGAGGGTGTGCCGGGCCTGCAAATGAGGGTGATTGGGCTGGGCAAATTTGTCGAATCCTCTCCTAGCTGCCCCAGTGCAGGCAGCTATACATACGGCCCGACCTTTGGCGCGGATACCATTCCCCCTGTTGGAGAGGTATATTTGAAGTGCTCGCTCGCGACTTCCGGACACGTTCCATCCAATGTTGCAGACTGGTAAGGGCAGGGGAAAGGGTTTTGGGAATAGACATCCGAGCTTTTCATGGCAAATTGCCAAAACATTCCCCTGATATCCGTTATTAAATCATGATTAACATCTGGCTACGCAAAGCGACCATCGCCATCACTCTTTCCTGCTTGTGCAATCCTGCTTGTGCCCAGCAGGCGGATTTTAACGAGGTTGGTCGGCAAATGGCGATCATGTTGCAGAACAGCCACTTTGCGCGGTTGCCTTATAACGCGGAGCTAAGCCGGAAGTTTTTCGATGACTATTTGAAGGACCTTGATTTTCAGAAGCTGTATTTCACCCAAGCCGATGTGGATGGTTTCAACGCGAAATATGGCGAGCGTCTCCACACTTTGTTACTGCAAGGAAATAGCATCGATGCGGCGAACGAGATCTATGCGGTATTCAAATTGAGAGTGGAAGCGCGGGTGAAACAAACGGAGGAAATCCTGAAAGGAGATTTGGATTTCACTGGATCGGAAGCCGTCATGATGTCGCGGAAAGAGGCTGCGTGGCCAAAGAACGAGACCGAGGCAAAGCAGACATGGGCGCTGCAAATTAAAGAAGCCGTTTTGGGTGAGACATTGCGCCGTGAAGTTTTGGCCCGGATGGCAAAAGAGCAGGGAAAAGAAGATCCAAGCAGCAAGGATATCGATCCCAGCGCGAAAGTCTCGCTACGCTACAAGCGCTTGCTAGCCAGTGTAATGGATGTGGATGATGAGGATGTGGCCAATTATTTCCTAAGCGCGGTTTCAAGGGCATACGACCCCCACACTGACTACATGAGCTTCCGCGAAATGAGCCGTTTCAAAGACGGGATGAAAAATGAGCTTGTAGGTATAGGGGCCTTGCTTCAGGCGGAAGAGGACGGCGCGACGATCATCAAAGGCATCGTGGTTGGCGGACCTGCTGATAAGGAAGGAACACTCAAACTGAATGATCGCGTGGTGGCCGTGGATACTTTGAACAGTTCCGACAGCGATGGGATGACCGATATCATGTTTATGAAAATCGACAAAGTGGTCGATTTGATCAGAGGAGCGGAAGGCACATCCGTATCACTAAAAGTGGAACCTTCAGGAAGTGCTCCGGGAGAGACGAAGCTTATCGTGATCGAGCGCGACAAAGTGGAGCTCAAGGACGAGCAGGCTAGCGGCGAGCTGATTGAAATGAAAAACATGGATGGGGAAACACGCCGTATTGGAGTCATTACCTTGCCTTCTTTCTATGCGGATTTTGACACGGGAGAGACCCGGTGTTCGGTTGATGTGGAGCGGATTTTGATCCGTCTGATTGAGGAGAAAATGGATGGGCTGATATTTGATTTGCGCAATAACGGAGGCGGGTCATTGGAAGAGGTGAGGCGCATGACGGGATTCTTTGTTCCTCGCGGCCCTGTGGTGCAGGTGAAAAACACACTTGGCCAGGTGCAGGTTAAAGATTCAGATGCGGGAAAGCCGATTTACAGCGGACCGATGGTGGTGATGACGGACAAGAGCAGCGCCTCCGCCAGTGAAATTCTAGCAGGCGCGCTGCAGGATTATAATCGCGCCGTCATCATCGGTGATTCATCCACGTTTGGAAAAGGCACCGTTCAGCAGCCGATGGACATCGGGCGCATGCTGCCGCTCTTTGCAGTGCGCAACAAAGCAGGTTTCTTGAAAGTGACGATCCAGAAATTTTATCGTCCTTCCGGGTCCTCGACCCAGATGGAGGGAGTTGTCCCGAACATTGTGATACCAAGCATCACCGACGCACTTGATGTCGGCGAGGCTTACCTCGACAACGCTTTGCCCCATGACCGCATCCGGCCTGCTGCGGATTTCAATCCGCTTGATGTTCAAGCTCTTTTCATTCCGCGGTTGAAGATCCTCGCTCAGGAACGTATCGAATCATCTCAAGACTTCAATTATGTCATACAGGATATTCTCAAGGCCAAGGAGAGGCTTAAGGAAAATAGCGTTTCCCTGAATAAGAAGGATCGCGAGAAAGAGCTTGCCGAATCTGATGCCATGAACAAAGAGCGCAATCTGGAGCGGCGCGAGCGGTTTGCGAAAGTGGTCCAGGAAGACAGGAAAAAATTTACGTTTTACCGCATCACCCTGGATGATTTGGAAAAAGGCTCGGATCTCAAGGTCTATGATCCTGCCAAGGACAACGGCGACTACATGCGCCGTGCGGTTGATGCTACGGAAAGCCTGGATGATACGCCGAAATGGCCGTCCGGTCTGAACTTGGAAAAGCGCGAGGCAATCCATGTCCTACGCGACCTCGTTGATCTCACCGAGACTGCCAAGATGACAGGAATGATCAAAGGCGATGGCGGAGTGCGCTGATGTCTGATATTGCCGGGCAGCTAGGTCACATACAATCCCGCATCAGCGAGGCCATTGACCAGGCGGGCCGTGATTCGGAATCGGTCAAGCTGATCGCTGTTTCAAAGACATTCCCGGCAGAGAGCATCCGCGAAGCGATGGAAGCGGGTCAGAGATGCTTTGGAGAAAGCCGATTGCAGGAGGCTGCCACAAAGATTGAGTTGCTTCCCTCATCTTTGGAGTGGCATTTCATAGGCAAGGTTCAGAGCAACAAGGTGAGAAAAATTTTGCCTCTGTTTCC
>JACMMB010000187.1 GCA_014379305.1 Akkermansiaceae bacterium | reverse complement strand
GAGGAAGCGAGCCGCCAAGTCACCATTGATGGCATCCAGCGGGCCGTCGCGGAAACCTTTGATGTCCGGCTAGCCGATATGATTTCCCGCCGCCGCCCTGCGAGTATCGCTTTTCCCCGGCAAATCGCCATGTATCTCAGCCGCACCATGACCCACAATTCGCTCATGGAAATCGGCGAGTCCTTCGGCGGCCGGGATCACGGAACTGTAATCCACGCAGTCAAAAAAGTCTCAATGGAGCTCATTAAGCAGCCCGGCCTGAAGGAGCGCGTCGAACGCATCGAAACACAACTGCGGCGTTAGCAGAAGCGACCGGGCAACTATGTATGGCCCCATCGCACATATGGAAAGCACACGGAATATCGGATGCGAATTGCACCCAACACAATGCGGGATGCAAGAGCATGTGCTTCAATCTAACCCTGCTGGAAAGGCGCAAAGTCTTCTTGCGCCGGGCTTGAGGCGATGTAATCTGCTTATGGAATGGCACATGCTCATCTCCTTCTGACCTAAGCAAACACCTATTATATTATGAACGACAATCCATTTTCCTCAGACACACTCAACCCGATTCATCCATCGGTCTCTACTGCGGCTAGCGAACTCCGCGCCGCCGCCGGTGACTTCGCCAGATCAACCGAAGCGCAGGCAGCGAATGTAAAAGAACGCGCTGTCGAGACAGCTCAAGCCTTGAAAGCCTCGGCGGTCGAGAAAGCGGAACATTACAAAAACGTAGCCGTGGACAAAGCCCAGCACCTTAAAGAGTCAGCCCAACATCAATGGGATGATTCCCGGGTCAAAGCCAAGGAAATGCACATTTCCGCAGAGGACTACATCCGTCAAAACCCTACCAAAGCAGTCCTTGGCGCTCTGGGAATCGGGTTTTTGATAGGTCTCATCACGCGTAATTAATGCGCTTGGCGAGAGGCGCATCGCACAAACCGGGCTTCCAACAGAAGCCTCGGCTTTGGATTTGACCGTGGGATCACATTTAAAAATAGCTTAACTTATGAGCGTCGGTTCTCCCACGTCACCTTTGCCTAAAGCTGGATCTTCAAAGCTTGTCTCACCGGAAGATAGCGTTCTTCCGGTGAATTGGAGCACCGCTATGGCCAACCTTCTTTCATCGAGAATTGGCATTATCAACTCTGAATCGAAGCGGGCTCTTGAAACCGGCATTAAGAAGGCGATTCCTCTCGCTGCTGCCATATTCTGCCTGCTTGTTACATGGTTGCTACTTCTGGCGGGTGGTCTAGGTCTGATTGCAGCGAAAACCACCTGGCCGTGGTTTTATGCCGCGTTTGCGGCCGCAGGCTTGCACATTCTGGTCATGGTCATTCTCCTGAACATCGCCAAATCCCGCGCAATCGATGCTTTTCCCCTCACCCGTGCAGAATTTAAAAAGGACCGCGAATGGCTCAATCAACTCAAGCAACAACCGAAATCCGAGAGCTGATTCAGCGTAGTGAACAAGCCCGGCTTGAACTCTCCCAAGCCCACGCGCGCTTTCGTCACCACTTTGATCTTCCGGGGCGCGTCCTGGATTCGATCAAAGCCGAGCCGACAAAATGGGCCGGTGGATCTGTTCTCGTCGGCCTCTTGACCAGCCGTTTTTTCAAACCGAAAAAAAAGCCGCCGGAGCAGGTTCAGACTGTTAAAAAAGAGCGCAACCTGCTTCTCGGGGCGCTCACCTTGATCATCGCCCTGGCCAAACCTGCGGCGAAAATCTACGCCACCAAGCTGTTCAACGATTATTACGTGAACCGCCGGGGAAAGAGTTCGTTGCGCCGCAACCGTTCTGGAAATTCGCGTCCCTATTGACAGCGATTTGCGGTCATGTTTTAACACTGACGCTCATGGTTGGCTTTGATAGAAGCCCGCGTCCGAGTTGATGGTTCCATTTCCGATTATAAAACCCACCTGCCCATGTCAGAACACAAAGTCCTCGATCATGTCGATGAATACCTGAAGATCGGGCGTGAGTATGATTGCTCCGACCTGCATCTCGCCACCGCCTATCCGCCTGCCTGGCGCAGGCATGGGCAGCTCTCGACCATTTGGGCCGACCATCCGCCGATCAAGCCACATGAAGCTGAAAAGCTCGCCAGATCATTCTTAAGTGAAACGGAATGGAACCGCCTGCAGGAGCGCGGGGATATCGATTTCGCCTACGCCGGGGCAGATGGCCGTTATCGCGCGTCAATTGTGAAGCAGAGATTGGGTTTGGATATGGCCTTCCGCATCATCAACGGCACCATCCGCGGCATGCAGGAGATCGGCTTGCCCGTTGAGCATCTCATCCCGCTGACCCGATACCAGAACGGCCTCATTCTAATCACCGGATCGGTCGGCTCGGGAAAATCCACCTCCCTCGCTTCCATCGTCGATTTCATCAACACCGACCGCGACGATCACATCCTCACCCTGGAGGATCCCATCGAGTATGTATTCGAGTCCAAGAACTGCCACGTCAACCAACGTGAAGTGCACACCCATACCGAATCCTTCGCCAAGGCACTGCGTGGCGCCCTGCGGGAAGACCCCGATGTCATCATGGTTGGTGAAATGCGCGATCTGGAGACCATCCAGCTCGCTCTCACCGCTGCGGAAACCGGGCATTTGGTTCTAGGCACCCTGCACACCGGCAATGCCCCGCGCACCCTTGACCGCGTGCTCGACGTATTCCCAACCGACCAGCGCGATCAGATCCGCGTCATGGTTTCAGAGTCGCTTCGCGGCATCCTCTCGCAGCAACTGGTGCCACGGATCGATCGCGAAGGCCGCGTCCTCGCCACCGAGCTACTGGTCAACACCCCGGCCGTTTCCAACTGCATCCGGGAAGGAAAAACCTACATGCTTCCCGGCGTGATGCAGACTGGCAAACACGTCGGCATGATCACCCTGGATGAGTCCCTGCGGCAGCTTTACGTCAAAGGCATTATCAGCGCGGAGGAGCTGCTTTTCCGCTCCGATGACAAGGCCCAGATGAGATCCTTCCTGAAATCCTGATGCCGTCCAAGCCCGACCCTTCAGAATAAAAAAACCTTCCCGCCATGGCCAGAATCGACACCTTCTTCAAGCATCTCATCGCCAGCAAAGGCTCCGATCTCCATCTATCGGAAGGCCAGCCGCCGAAAATCCGGGTTCATGGAGCCGTCACCCCGATTCCGGACCAGCCCGTTCTCGCCGGCGAACCATTCCGGCAGCTGCTTGAGGAAATTTGCGATCCCAAGGCCTTTGCGCGCTACCTGAAAAACGGCGATCTCGACTTTGCCTACGAAATGGATGTGGACTCCCGCTTCCGCTGCAACTACCTCCAGCAACAAAACGGCCTCGCCGCGGTTTTCCGCCTGATTCCGACGGAAATCGCCGCCTTGGAGTCACTCGGAGTTCCCGAAGTGGTGAAGGAATTCGGCCACATGCGCTCCGGCCTGGTGCTGGTCACCGGCCCCACCGGCTCCGGGAAATCCACCACCCTTGCCGCCCTTCTCGACTACATAAACAGCAACTTTTCCCGCCACATCATCACCATTGAGGAGCCGATCGAATTCGTCCATCGGAACAAAAAATCCATCCTCACGCAGCGCGAGGTCCCCATCCAGACCCCCTCCTTTGCCGATGGCTTGCGCGCCGCGCTGCGGGAGGATTCCGACATCGTCCTCGTGGGGGAAATGCGGGATTTGGAAACCATCTCCCTCGCCCTCACCGCAGCGGAAACCGGCCTCCTCGTCTTCGGCACCCTGCACACCAACAACGCCCGTAAAACCGTGGACCGTATCATCGACGTGTTCCCGGCCAACCAGCAATCCCAGGTCCGCACCATGCTCGCCGCATCCCTGCGCGGGGTCGTCGCCCAGTTGCTTTGCAAACGCGTGGACAGGCCCGGCCGTGTCGCCGTTCACGAAATCATGTTCGGCACCCCCGCCGTCGCCGCCATTATCCGCGAGGGCGCCACCCAGAAGCTCTACGACGTCATCACCGGCGGTAAAAACGAAGGCATGCAGTTCATGGACGAGTCCATCTGGTCCAAGCTCCGCGAGGGTTTGATCTCACCCCAGGAGGCCTACATGAAAGCCATCGACAAAACCCGTTTCAAAAAATTTCTCCCCGGCGACGCCCAGCACCTCGGCGATGCCTCGGGCGAGAATCCCCTCACCCATTGAGAACGCACAATACCTTCGATTTCGATAATCCGTCTAGCCCAAGCTGGCCTTCTGCTTGGCTTTCTCACGGAGATTGCCAAGGGGGACTTCCAGGTATTTCCATGAAGCGAGAGTCATGGTCCAGGTGAGGGCAGCATATAAGACGATGCGGACAAAGGTCTGGGCGATGGTATCGGCATAAGGCCCCCACCAGAGGAAGGGCATGATTTTCCCAAGAATAATGGGGGCGAGGTTGTGGTATAAATAGATGCTGTAGGAGAGCAGGCCGACTTTCTGGAGGAAGCGGGTTTCAAGGATTTTTCCAACGGTGTTTCCCCAGCCGATGGAGGCGCTGGCGATGACTCCACAGAGGCCTATGGCGAGGAAGGTGGCGTAAAAAGGTCCGATCGGATTGGGCGGAATACCGAGCCTGGGACCGAAATCAAGGATCAGGAATGCTCCGAAGCCGAGGATGCCGAGAATTTTCCAAAGGCGGCTGGAAAGCGGGAATCCCCGGTGGATGGCAAGGGCCATCAGGCCGCCGATGCCGAAGAAGTCAAAGCAGGACCAACTGATTTTATCCGGCCAGATGAAGGGCGGCTCGAAGAGATATTCGAAGTAGCGGGAAAGCGGAGCCATGGCGGCGAAGAGGATCATTGCCAGCGCGAGAAATCGGCGCGGGCTGAGCCAGACGATCAAGGGCCAGATGACGTAGAACTGCTGCTGGATGGCGATCGACCAGAAGTGGGAGGTGCCGTGCGGCCACTCGCCGATCAGGGCGATGTGGAAATTTGTCAGGTAGAGGAGATACCAGTGAAGGTTCGGCCAGAGTTCCGGAGCGAGAAAGATGAAAGCGATGAGCAGGGCGAGGTAATAGGGCGCGATGATGCGGAGGCCGCGCTG
>JACMMB010000186.1 GCA_014379305.1 Akkermansiaceae bacterium | reverse complement strand
GGCGATTTTCGCTTTTTCCGCTTCTTCTTTGATGCGCTGAAGGGCGTCCGGTTGGCCTGAAAGGTCGATGCTCTGATCCTTTTTGAACTCTCCAACGATGTGTTGGATGAGGGCGTTGTCCCAATCATCGCCGCCGAGCTGGGTATCGCCATCGGTGGCGAGGACTTCGAAGACACCATCGCCGATTTCCAAGACCGAGATGTCAAAAGTGCCGCCGCCGAGGTCGTAAACGGCGATTTTTTCGTCAGATTTCTTATCAAGGCCGTAGGCGAGAGCGGCGGCAGTCGGCTCGTTGATGATGCGGAGGACTTCGAGACCGGCGATTTCACCGGCTGCCTTGGTGGCATTGCGTTGGGAGTCGTTGAAGTAGGCGGGAACGGTGATAACGGCCTGGGTGATCTTCTCACCGATCTTGGCTTCGGCATCGGCCTTGAGCTTGCCGAGGACCATTGCGGCGATTTCCTGCGGGGAATAGGTTTTGGATTCGCCAGCGACTTCTACTTCGATGTGGGCATCGCCGTTGGAGGCGGCGACGATTTTGTAGGGCATGCGTTTGTCGGCGGCAGTGAGTTCGGTGAACTTGCGACCGATGAGACGTTTGGCGGAGAAGATGGTGTTTTTCGGATTGGTGACGGCTTGGCGTTTTGCCGCTTGGCCAACAAGACGCTCGCCATTTTTAGCGAATGCGACAACGGATGGAGTGGTGCGGGCACCCTCGGAGTTTTCAAGAACTGTGGGCTCCCCGCCATCCATGATGGACATGCAGGAGTTGGTGGTGCCGAGGTCGATTCCTAGAATTTTTGACATGTTGATTTAAGGTAGAGTTGCTGGTGGCGCTTTTGCAGGTTGGATGCCGGGAACTGCGTAAGAACAACAACTGATTAGTTATCAGTTGCCTACAGATCGCAAGATCGAATGGGGATAGCGCGATACGAGACGGAATGGCGCGCTTTTGGTGCGACTCTTTGGCGCGGTGCGACATTGCGCAACGATGAAAGCGCGTCTGACTGGATTCGAACCAGTGACCGTCCGCTTAGAAGGCGGATGCTCTATCCAACTGAGCTACAGACGCAGGAGGATGTGGGTAACAAGCCCGCTGTTGATTGTCGAGTGCGAGTTGAACTCACTTGGTAGTGAGAACGATGTCCTTGAACTGGACTTGCATCGGGGGTCCGGCGTGCATTTGCAGGGCCAAAATGCCCTTTTTGGGCGCTTCGGCGGTTTCATCGGTGACATCGATGGTGAGTTTGCCATTGATGAAATGCTGGACGTGATTGCCTTCGGCGACGATGCGGTAGTCGTTCCAGTCATCCTTTTTGATTGCGGCCTGGATTTCCTCGGTTTTGCCGGTTTCACCAGTCACTTCGAGAGTTGGCTTCGCGGGTTCAGTGCCTTGTTTGATTGTAATTTTCTGACCACGGTTGGCTAGGATGCCGCGGCCCTGTTCTTCATAAAGAATGCCGCTGTAGGTGTCTCCGTATTCGAAGTCCGCCTGATAGCCGCCGACAACGAATTTTTCAGCGTCGATCACTCTGCTGCGGTATTGGATTCCGCTGTTGGTAAATTTCTTGTCGTCGCCAGGGGTCATCTTGAACTGCAGGGTGAGTTCGAAGTTCTCGGTTTCGCCGTCTTTCCAGATCAGGAAAGTGTTTTGCGGGGTAGGGTTTTCAGCGGTTCCCTTGGCGGTGATGGCTCCATCCTGCACGGACCAGAATTTCGGATCGCCAGACCAGCCGGTGAGGTCTTTGCCATTGAAGAGGCTTTTTTCGCCAGCGGAGACGAAGGTGGAGAGAAGGCCTAGGAATAGGAATGGTTTCATTATCGGGTTTGTTTGGTTTGTATTTTTTCGGAGCTAGATCAGACGGAGAGCGTGTTTCTTGGAGAGTTTGAGAGTGTCGCCGGGGGAGAGGATGATAGTGGCGGCAGGGTCGGTGAGTTTTTGTCCGTTTAGTTGGACCGAGCCGGGGCTGATGAATTGCTTACGAAGCTCGCCATTGGATTTTTCCACATTGAATACGTTTTTAAAAATGTAGGAGGTGAGGCTGAGGACGGTCAGGTCGCGGGGGAGCGAAGCGATTTGTATTTCCGGGAGTTCGGCGGTGGCGAGGTCTTTTTTGGAGAAACGGATATCCCAATCGTTGCGGGCTGCGGAGCCTTCCACAGGTCCGTGATAGCGGGCGGTGAGTTTTTCAGCAAGCGACTTCTTGCAGTCCATCGGGTGCTGGCCGGGATCGCGGGTTTCGCCAAGGAGGAGAAGATAATAACGATCCATCAGCTCATCGGAGACCGACATCAGTTTGCCAAACATCTCCTGGGGGGGATCGGAGACGCCGATGTAGTTGCCGTATGATTTGGACATTTTCTTAACTCCATCGAGGCCTTCGAGCAGCGGCATGACCATGACGATCTGTTGAGGCTGGCCTTCGGCCTTCTGAAGATCGCGGCCAACGAGGATGTTGAAAAGCTGGTCGGTGCCGCCGATTTCGACATCCGCGCGGATCTCAACCGAGTCCCAGCCCTGCATGACGGGGTATTGGAGCTCGTGGAGCCGGATCTCCTGAGCGGAATCGAGGCGGGAGCGGAAATCCTCGCGTTGGAGCATCTGCTGGAGGGTGACGCGGGAGTTGAGGCGGAGGATTTCCTCATAGTTCATTTTGCGGAACCAATCGCCGTTGTAAACGATTTCGGTTTTCCCGCGGTCGAGGATTTTAAACGCCTGGTCGGTGTAGGTGGCGGCGTTGATGAGGACTTCCTCGCGGGTGAGGGGAGGGCGGGTGGAGGAGCGCCCGGTAGGATCGCCGACGGTGGCGGTGAAATCGCCGATCAGCAGAATCGCATGATGGCCGAGGAGCTGGAATTGGCGGAGCTTTTCCAAAGCGACCGTGTGGCCGAAATGGATATCGGGAGCCGTGGGATCGACGCCGAGCTTGATGCGCAGGGGGCGGCCGAGATTCAACTTTTCGAGGAGTTCCTTTTCGGAAAGGACTTTGGCGACGCCGGCGGTGAGGTGGGTTAATTGTTGATCCGGGGTCACGGGTTTATTTAATGTTCTTGAGGCGTGCGAGCGCCTTTTCAGCCAGGTCGGTGACCTCTTGGGCATCGGACTGGGCGATGAGGTTTTCGAGCAGCGCGATCGCCCAAGGGGCAGGCGGAATGGTTTCGATGCCGCGGATGAATTTGAATTTCTCGTCCTGGGTTTTGGATTGTCCGGCAAGCAAGGTCCAGTTCTCCTCCTGGTTTTCGGCAGCTTGCGTGGTGTATTGAATTGCGGAGTCGTAGGCGAGGCTGCGAAGCTGGAGTTCGGGAAAGGAGGCGATGAAATCGATGAGGAGCTTGTAGCCGGATTGGTCCGCCCAGGTGCCGAGGGCGGCGATGGCGGCGGATTTGTTTTTCGGATCCTGGCCATCGAGGTTTTGTTTGGCCAGGGCGAGTGCGTTTTCGCCGCCGATGCGGCTGAGCAGGCTTAGTAAAAGCCCGCGGACGGGATCGCTCGGAGCCTTTTTGAATGCGGAAATCAAAGCGTCGCCGAGGGCGGGCCTGGCGGCTGAGTTCTTGATGATCAGCGCGGCATTTTCCCCGGCGATTTTGCGAAGCTCAGCGTCTTCCGTGGTTAAAATCAAATCGAGGAGAGTGGGAAAATCCGCCTCTTTCGTCATCAGGCGGGTGGTTTCGATGGCGGCTTTAGTAGCATCGGTTTGGGTAGTGGTCTGGACGGCGCCACCGCCGCTTTTTTTAAGAATGATGACGCCGATGAGCGCCGCCAGCAGGCCCAGCAGCGCGGCGATGGACATTTTCGCCGCATTGGAAAGTCCCGGCTTTTTCTTTTTGGCAACGCGGGTGGCCGGGGCTGGTCCCAGAGTAGCTCTGGGTGCGAGGTTGGATTTTCCAGGCTGGTTGCGGGAAATGACCGGGGCGGTTGGTTGCACCGGAGCGGAAATGACGACCTGCGAGGTGGTGTGGACGCTGGGCTTGGAGCCTTGTGGCGGGGCAAGCTGCTTGGGTGCGGCGGCCGTTTTCAGGCGCTGGGTCGGGGTCGATTCCTTGATGACCACCGGAACCGGGGCGGAGCCGGGAATAACAAGCTGCGGGCGTGGCGGCGGGTCGGGGGCTTGCTTGGGCGGGCCGGAGCTCAGCGGCGCGGAAACGTGCTGGTCGTTTTCGATAAACAACTGGAGGGCCTGGCGGGCGGATTCGGGGCGATCGGAGGCCTGGCGGTTCAGCAGCCACATGACCCAGTCACAGGCCCAGAGCGGGATGCCATCGCGCATTTCCTGGAGGGGGGTGACGTGATGCTGGAGATGGGCAGCCATGACTTCGGCGGCGGTTTCGCCATCGAAGGGATAGGTGCCGGTCAGCGCGTAATAATAAACACAGCCCATGGCATACATGTCCGCCTTGAGGTCGAGTGGCACGCGCTCGAATTGCTCCGGGGCCATGAAATAGATCGAGCCGAAGACGCCGTCGGATTGGTCCATCGTCTGGAGGGATGGCTTGACGGAAAGCTTGGCCAGGCCGAAATCGACGATTTTGACGTGAAACTTCCCGGAAGGCAGCCAGGTGAGCATGATGTTGCCCGGCTTGAGATCGCGATGGACAAGGTGAAGCTCTTGGGCGGCGATGAGCGCCTCCTGGGTCTGCATGGCGAGCTGGCGGAAATCCTGCCAAGTGAAGGACGCCTGCCCGATGATTTCCTCCAGCGTGCTGCCGGTGAGGAGTTCCATCACCACGAAAGGGCCGTCCTCGTCCGCACCGACATCGTACACGGTGACGATATTGGGATGCTGCAGCGAGGCGAGGGAGCCGGCCTCCTTCAGCAATTGGCGGGTGGCTTCTTCGGAAAGCGAGGCATCGCCGGAGTTGGCAACGATGCGCTTGATGGCGACCTCCCGATTCATGCGGGCATCGAAGGCACGGTAAACGGCACCAAGGCCGCCTTGGCCGATTTTCCCCTTGATGTCGTAGCGATCTTCCACGGGTTTTTGGTTGGTCGGGAATTGGGCGGAGGGGGAAACGCCTACTCCTTGATATCGATCATGGCACGCTTGCGGCGGGTCTCAATCCAATGGTCGTACTGCTGGGAGGTTTTTTTGCGGCGCACGCGTTCCTCGATCATCGGGCGGACTTTGGCAAGCGGGGGGGCGGGGCCGAGGTTTTTACTGACGGTCTTGATGAGGGTGAAACCGCGCGGGTCCTGGAGCGGGCCGATGAGCTTGCCTTCCGGGGTATCGAAAATGATCGCTGCGAACTCGGGTGAAAGGTCGGTGCGGGGGAGATTTTCCTGCAGCCCGCCCTCCGCCGCGAAGGCATCCTTCGAATGGGCCTTGGCGAGTTCCTCGAATTGCATGCCCGCATTGATTTGTCCGGCGAGGTTTTCGGTCAGGGCGAGCTGGGTCTCCGGGGTGGCAAGCGGATTTTCAGGGTCGAGGGCGGGGATGAAAATTTTCCGGAACGAAACCTTGTCTTTGGAAACGTCGCGCATCGTCGCCTTGACCTCGTTGTATTCGTTTTCGATTTCGTTCGGCAGGGGTGGCGGGGCATCGGAGAACTGCTGGGCGCGCATGGCCTGGACCACCATTTTTTCGCGCGTCATTTCGCGGTAGCCGTCCATGGTGAGGCGGGATTTTTCGAGCTCCCGGCGGAACAGACTTTCGTCGCCATTATAGAGTTCGCGCATCTGGCGTTTGATTTCCTCATCGATGAGATTGGGGCGGATGCTGGCGCCGAGTTGTTTGAATTCATCAAGGATGATCTGGCGGTCGATCAGCTCCTGGACGATTTTCAAACGCGCCTCGTTGAATTGCTTATCAAATTCCGGGCCGCGGCGCGGGTATTGGGTGGCGAGCTGGGCGTAGATCGGGGCCAGCATGAAGGAGACCTCGTTTTTGGTAATCACGCTGCCATTGACCTTGGCGGCAATCCCATTGACCTCGATCGGTCCTTGGGAAAATGCGGTGGAAATGGCGATCAGCGGGGCGAGCAGGAGTGCGAGATGGCGGGTCATTGCTGTTTGAAGAAAAGGTGGATTCGGTGCGTGTTCGGGTTAAACGCTTGGGTGAGTTTTCCGTCTGGGCGAAAAGATTGCAAGCGGGGAAACCGCACCGGGGACATTCGGGCGGATTTGAGGAGAGTGTATATGGCTGACAGCCGCAGGCATCCGGGTCTGCTCCACATCGGTGCGTGTTAGATCAGGACTGGTGCGTGCGTGTCTTGTTCTTACTGGTGCATGCGATGTTTGTGTCGGTGCGTGGAAGGTTCGCACCGGTGCGTGCGAGGTTTGTATCGGTGCGTGCGAGGTCCACACCGCCAATAACTTTAGCTAAAATACTGATTTTCAGCGAAATGCCGGATTTGGCCTCTCATGCTGCGGACGCGCAGGCGCAGCGGGGCGAGCTTGCGCGGTCGGAGTGTGCAAACCGGATTATTCCTGGGTTAGCTCCCAGGATATCAGATCCACCGCCTTCCCGGACTTCCGCACCATCTGAAAAGCCATGCAACCCGAACAAAGTCCACAAGCCGTCCTCACCCCGCCGCCTCCGCTCCCGTTTTAGGCGACCTTGACCGCCTGTTCCTATCCGATATCCTCCGGGACTTAACTAACAACATTGTTGTGCAAGAAATGACCGCCCATCTCCGCCTACTTGTTGCATTGGCATTCCTGCCGCTTGGTCTTTCGGGTGCTGAGCCGAAGGGTATCGATACGGTTCCCCCAGTGAAGTTTCAGGGGACTTGGAGTGTTACAAAGGTCACTTGGAAGAAGCGTTATGAGCATGAACCAGATGCAGACAAGATAACCGAAGAGAAAGTGGCGGAGGGAAGGGTTGCTCGCGTCCATTTCAGAAGGCACAAGACTGGGTCTCTCCAGCAATTTGAACCATCAAATCACACGGAGGTGGTATCTTGGAGCAGAGGGATTACCATTCTCGAACTCACAGACAACACCTTGAGGTATCGGTTGTGGTCAGACCACCAAGATATGTATCAACAGATCACCCTCACTCAGGATGGCAATGCGGTTCTGACGATTTTTTGGCCGAAGGAGATCGAGACCCACTACCTGAAACGAAAGATGGGAAAACAACGCGGTGGTGGACAACCGGCTACCCGCCCCGAGTCGAAGTGACCCTCTTCACTACAACCCTTGACCCTGTTGCGATGCGGCGCTTCCGGTAGCCGGTGCCTCACCTCGACGTTAGGCAAAGAAACGAATCCAACAAATCATGACAACAGTCTAATTGCCTCTGATGCAGAATGTGGTCTTTGTGGTTGAAGACCTCGATGCCGCCATTGCCTTCTTCACCGTGCTCGGCATCATCCTCGAAGATCGTATGCCCGTCGAGGGGGAATGGTCTGGCCT
>JACMMB010000185.1 GCA_014379305.1 Akkermansiaceae bacterium | reverse complement strand
CGGGACTTGGTGTTGGGTTCATTCGGCGCAGGCATTGACTGCGCAATCCGTCGTCGCCTCTTGTCAGCTTAACTATTAAACAAATCTTCATGTAAAATACTTCGATTCGCTCCCACCTTCGGTCCTGCCGCCGCCTCGCTTAGCGGCTTTCGTCCAAAACTGGGGGTTCCTACATAAGGGGGAAATCGAAGCCTTTGACCGCTGATTTTACTGATTTAATAGAGTAAGAATAGATGTTTGGAATCCAAATCGGGCCTATTCGAATCTTTGAATCAAAAAGTCAGCGTAATCACTGGTTGAATCGCATGTAACCCGCGCTTGGGCCCTCCTAGGGTGGGGGCCTGTGTCTAAAACTCAAACCTTAATAATGTCGTGTTTCATGTTTTGTTGATAGACCTCAGGGCATTTCCACAAATTATCGAGCGCGGCAGTGTAGCACTCAAAGAATATGAAACCCACCGTAAAATCAGACCTCCTCACTAAGACATTGGCCCTTGGCCTACTGTGTCTCGTAGCACTCAGCATCACGCAAACGGCTTACGCCCAAACCACGCTTTGGAGAGTCGGGTTGGAAAATGGCACGCGCACCGAGTTCGACGGGGCGCTTTCGACTCCGGCACCCACAAATTACGCCGTGCCTTCTGACTGGAACACGCGCACCACGTTTCCTGAATGGGCAGGCATCTCACACGGCACCTGGGACGCCGGGCGGCGCGTTTTCGACGCGGCGATCTCCTACAACCTAGCGACCGTGCCCGCTCATGGCGCGGAGTTCCAGATCAAAACCATCAACGCCGGAAAGTTCGTGCCGCAGCTAGCGGTTTTTTCTAATGGGAAATTGGCGGGTATCATCAACATGATAGGCACGCGCCACTTTAACGACCCTAGCGCCGGAACCACCGAATTTGGCGATTTATACCGCGTTTACATCCCCAAAGAGTTTTTGCAGACAGGAACCAACACGCTGCGCCTGAAGAAACTGGCGCAGCCTTACGCCGCGAACGCGACGGACAGCCTGATGGCCAGCGACAACACGGCGTATCTGTCGTTTGAATACGATTACTTCAAAATCGTGGCGCTGGCCTCGCCCGCGACCGAGCCGATTCACGGACGCTACATCAATCTCAACGCCGACACGCCCCGTGCTTCGGGCGGTTTTGCTGTTGATGATGCCGAAGTCGCCCAAAAACCGAAAGCGTTGCGTTGGCTCGGCACGGCCTACAGTGGCAACTTAAACCGCGCGACGTTTTGGCGTGATGTGCAAGGGTCAATGCCGCGTCGCCTCGAATACCTGCAAATGCTGCGCGACATGAATATGCAGGTCATTCTCGATTATTACTCGCGCCTGCGCGAACCGGCGCAAACCGACAATCAAAACGACTGGACGATCAACGCGCAGGGTCAACTGTTGCCCGGCCCGATCAACGACATCAACAGCTTTTTCACCCAGTTCGGTGGCCTGGCCCAATACTACGAATTGTCCAACGAGCCGTGTAACCCCGGCGCCAACGATTCGTTCCTGGCGTCCAAAGCGGTGGCGGCGCACATCAGTTCGATTCGCCCGTCTCACTTGAAACTGGTGGCACCCGGCTACGCTTTCAACAACGGCGCAGGATTTCCACACCACTGGGATTTTAGCGTGCAAAACCGCCGCGAACTCGAAGCCCACGTTCAGGCGACCAACTGCCACGCCTACCGCGACGGTTACGTTGAAGCCTTTGAAGCCGCGCTCAACAGCTATGCTCCGCAAAATCCCGCTGGCTACGCCAACGGTTTGCCCCTGGAGTTCGTCAACACCGAACACGGCGTGAACGACGGGATGTTTCACGATTTCTCGGAGTTCGGTGTCAACGAGAAGGTCGCCGCGACCTTTGACCGCAACATTCGCGGGCATATCGGTTTCGCCCACAAATTCATTGTCTACGCGGCGGGCGATGGCGGCGGCAGCTTCAATCTTTTTGACGGCACCTCGCCCGACAGTTGGACGGCCCACATCGACCCGACGGCGGGCGAAAGCACCCTTCGCCTAACAATCTTCCGGCAATACGCGCTCGCCTATGCCACGCATGGCAAGCCGCTGCCCTTTACCTTTTTGAACGAGGCCGACGTGACCAACAAGCTGGCCTATTTCCGCGCCGTTGACACCTCCGCCATTCCCGCTTTGCCGGGCAGTGGCGGCAAAAGTGACAAGATTCTGCTCAACTTCGTCAACTTCGATAAAGTCGCGCAGACGATCTCGGTGCGCGTCACGATGCCGCAAGCTGGCACCTATGCTGGCGAGCGTTTCGGCGCGCAAAACACCTACAACGCCGCGAGATCAACGGTTTCGCTTAACGCCACCCCAACCGTTGACCTCACCGTGACTCTTGCCCCTCGAGAATCAGTGCAATACATTTTGCGCAAATAGTACGCATCAAACTGCAATTCCTAGCAATCGCTATCTGTCGAATCAGTAACAACACCAACTCCAACAAGGATATTGCCCAAAATGAAATACACATCAGCGCAATGTAACCATAAACTGACGATCTTGGGGCACTCCAAATCCAAAATCAAAACCCGAAACAAACCCACTTGCGAATTTTGAAAACATTACGGGCTGAATCCGCCTCCCACCATTTATGAAATCTTTAACGACCGCGTCATCGGCCAAGCGAGGCTTCGCCCTCGTCGTCACACTCATGCTCATGGTTTTGCTTTCGATCCTTGCGATCGGATTGCTCAGCCTCAGCACGATCAGCCTGAGGTCACTTTCCTCGGCCTATCCGCGTCAGATCGCGGAAGCGAATGCCCGCCTGGCCCTGATGCTGGCCATCGGGGAGCTGCAGAAAAACGCAGGGCTCGACACCCGCATCACGGCGCGGGCGGACATCCTTGATGACAAGAATCCGCCAGTGCTCGGGGTTTGGAAAAGCTGGGAAGGAACGGACCACGGGCTTTCCGGAAATGGTATAGGTCGTCCTGTTTCTCCGGGAGATTACACAACCGCGAAGAAGAACCGCTTCCTGGCCTGGCTGGTTTCCGGCGACCGCACGATCCTTACGGATACCAGTTCAGGCAATGGCAAGGCGACATTAGTCGGCATCGGATCGGTGGGTAGCGGAAAAGCGAAAACCGAGATTCACCTAGCTACCATCCCTATAGACATGCCCGGGAAGAACGGAGCCTACGCATGGTGGGTAGGTGGAGAAAACTTAAAGGCCCGTCTGCCCGAGCCGTATAGGCCATCCTCGGAATCACCTGGCCAGTGGGCTATGCACATGAAATCCCATAGCGCGGTGGATCCGGAGCCTTTCGGGCTCGGCACCCTGTTCACGAGCCCGGAGCTCGGTAAAAAAGTGGTATCCCGCGACCTCCTCGACCTCATCAAGACTTCCACTCCTCTCGTTTCGGATGAATTTTTTTACGACCTTTCCGTATCCTCAGTAGGCCTCCTGACAAACGCAGCCACCGGCGGATGGAAAAAGGATTTTTCCCTCTTCACGGAGAAGTCAGCGGTCATTGGCGCGAGCAACCTGCCACTGTTCCGCCTCAAACCGGATGAGGACAGTTTCGCATCTATGGCAACCTCGGGAAATCCATATGCCGCCAAGTCGATCTTCTACCCATGGTCCACGTATAGAACCTCTAACATAAGTCAGCCTATCTACGCCCACGGAGCGGTAACGAGTTGGGCGAACCTGATCGATTACGCACTATCCTACCGCAAAGTCATCGGAGGAAAGTCGATACCTTCCGAATCCACAGCGATCTTTGGCACCGCATACAGTTTCATCCACAAGGTCCGCATTCTCCCGGTGATCGCCCGTATTCAGTGGGTTTATTCCCATAGCGCGGCGAATATCGTGTCCGCAGCGAATCCCCCCGTGACGACCTATGAACCCCGGCTGCTGCTGACTCCCGTCATCACGATGTGGAATCCCTACAATTTGGAAGTTTCCTCGAGTTCGCTTAGCTTCAATATTCCAAAACCTCTGCCCACCGCATTGAATTTCAAAGTTGGCAGCGAAACTGGATCGAAATACTTCAGCTTGGCTACAGGAAGCTACAACTACACCTCGTCGCTCAGCCCAACAGGCAACCTCGCTTACCGGATACCAAGTGGGTTTACCCTGAAGCCAGGGGAAACCCTCGTTTTCAGTCCGGCATCAATCACACCGGTCGCCTCCGGCACTATCGATCTGGCACCGGGATTCCGCAGCAAGGGCGGTCACTTTTTCCCCTTGAAGAAAGATGACGGTACGAAAATGGTTTCCTCATCCTCCGATACTATTAAGGCGGAGGTGAAATTCGACACCGCTTACAATGATGGTTCGCAGGGTGTGGGTATTTATCTGGATATGAGCAATGACCGCGGGCACGTGCTCGCCTACCGGATGGTGTATAGTCCCACCGTCGCTGCCGCCGTTTATGAGCCGGTTAGCGACCTTGCCGTCTCCTCGCAGTTGAGTGGCCTCGTCGCCAGTCCTGAGCCTTTCCTCACCACTGTCTTCGGAGCACGCATGGCCAGCAAGACTCACATCCCGGCTAAAGGTTTCGTCCAGTCCAGTCCGCTGGTGAACTACACAGCCATGGGTGGAAAGGATCAGGCCGACACCGGCAGACACTACCGGGGCTCCGGTCATCCGGTGAACTCGCCCTTTGATTACAGTTTCAAAGCAATCACCGCGAACGACAGCAATTCCCCCGGTGAAGACGCCTCAACCCAGCGCGGCTATATCGTCACCGGCTTTAACAAAGCCGACGGCCTGTCCCGCTGCGTCATCGACGAATTGCCCACCCGTCCCATTCAATCATTAGGAGAGCTTCAGAATTGGGATCTTCGATACGAAAATCCCGTCCCGCCCTTTGCCTTCAATCTCATTGGAAACAGTGACGCCACCCCGCTCATCGCGTCGGACATAGTCATCGGTGACTATTCCGATGGAGTTAACCTCCAGCACGACGATTCCTACTGCGCCAACCACCTCCTGTTTGACGACTGGTTCTGCTCATCCATCGCGCCGAATCCGTCGGATTTCGGCACCTCCGGCAAGGACATGAAAACCGTGTTCACAGATCACATCAAAGGCAGCTCCAACCTGCCAAACCACGCCTATCTCCCCATCCAGGCCGATGCAGGCGGGGACGCGAACGCTCTTTTTACCAAATACGTCGATACCGCGGACTCGTGGAAAAACATCGCCTCGCGCCTGGAAGTGCGGGGAATGTTCAATGTTAATTCCACCTCCATCACTGCCTGGCGCGCCATCCTCGGCCATGCACGCAACTGGAAAATCCCCTACATCAGCGAAAGCGGCGGCGGCTTCAATATCTCCCTCTCCGGCGAGACCGACCACGCCGTTTCCCGCTTCAGCGTCGCGGGGGATTCCGATACATCATCCGCCGGCTCCTCCGGCGCTTTCCCGGGAGCCACGGAATTCACCGGCTACCGCATTCTTGATGAGAAAATGATCGATGCCCTCGCCAAGGAAATCGTCAACCAAGTGCGCCTGCGCGGCCCCTTTCTCTCCCTTTCGGAATTCGTCAACCGCCAGCTCTCCTCCGGCAATCT
>JACMMB010000184.1 GCA_014379305.1 Akkermansiaceae bacterium | reverse complement strand
GTGAATCCCGAAATCCCGTTCGTCCACCTCTCGACCAACAAGGTGTATGGGGACGCACCCAATCTCATCCCACTCAAGGACCTGGAGACCCGATGGGAGTATGACGATCCGGCCTACGCAAACGGGATTTCGGAGAGCTTCACCATCGACCAGTCAAAGCATTCGCTGTTTGGAGCTTCCAAGCTCGCCGGAGACATCCTGGTGCAGGAATACGGCCGTTATTTCGGAATGCCGACGTGCTGTCTGAGGGGCGGTTGCCTGACGGGGCCTAACCATTGCGGCGTAGAGTTGCACGGCTTTTTGAGTTATCTCGTAAAGGTGAATTCGACCGGAGGGACCTACAAGGTTTTTGGCTATAAGGGTAAGCAGGTGCGGGACAACATCCACTCGCTCGATGTGGCGCGCTTCGCCGAGCAGTTCATCGCGGCTCCCCGTTGCGCTGAAGTCTATAACATCGGCGGCGGTCGCGGGAATTCCTGTTCCATTCTCGAGGCCTTCGCACGGGTGGAGGCCCTAACCGGAAAACCCATGAACTGGGAGTACGTGGACAAGGCCCGCGAAGGCGATCACATGTGTTATATCAGCGATCTGGCAAAGCTTCGCGAGCATTATCCGCTGTGGGACCTCACCAAGTCGCTGGATGATATTTTCGGGGAAATCGTGAAATCCTGGGAGGTGCGGGAGCAATGAAAGCGCCACGGGTATCCATCTGTTTGCCGAATCTGAACAATTTTCCCTATCTGGCGGAGCGGGTGGCGACCATCGAGGCCCAGACCCTCACGGACTGGGAGCTGGTGATTTGTGACAATCACTCCGACGACGGGGCATGGGAGTTTTTCCAGGATCTGGCCAAACGGGATTCCCGGGTTCAAATCAGCCAGGAGCCCCGCGAGGGCATGTATGCGAACTGGAACAACTGTGTGCGCAAGGCCCGTGGGGAGTTCGTCTACGTGGCGACCAGTGACGACACCATGGCGGCTGATTGCCTGGAAAAAATGGTGAAGGCACTCGATGAGAATCCGGACTGCGACCTGGCGCATTGCCCCATGAAGGTAATCGACCAACACGGAGCTCCTGGACGCGATTGGTGGACCGCGAGCTCGCATTTCACGAAGAGTTCCGGCGATTTTCTCAAGCAACGGCACAAACGCATGGCTCCGTTCGACGGAATTCTTTGCTTGCTGGGCGATAACATTTATTCCTCGGTGACGCAGCTTCTGATCAGACGGTCGCTGTTCGAGAAAGTCGGACTCTACAAGGCGGATTGGGGTTCCCTCGGGGATTTTCACTGGAATTTGCGAGCCGGCCTTGCCGCATCGGCGGTCCACGTGCCGGACACCTGGGGTGGGTGGCGCATGCACCCGAGCCAGGCGACCGCCAACGTGGGCCTCAACTCTCCGGAACACCAGGCGAAGATCGATGCCATGATCGATGATGTGCTCAGTGATGTGGAGCGCTATGTCGGCAAAGGGAATGAACGCGGAAAATTCGAGGATCTGGAAATGCGGGCGCGGGAGATCCGGTTGCATCTGCGGGAACACTCCCGCCTGAAAAATGGAGTGGAGCGCCGGATGTTTCTCTTTTGGGGAGCCCTGTTGGGGAAACGTGCCGCCCGTCAACATCTGGCTTCCTTGGTTTCCGGCGGCAAGCGCTGGCCGAAGGGTGCGCCCGGGGCGGTGAGCTCCTGGTTTGAGGACGCAGTACTGATTCCTTTGGCTTAGCGGAACCACTGAAATCCACCATTACCCCGATCTAACGAGATTTGATTTTATTGGATTATTCCCGCCGGAATAATTTATGTTCTATGAAAATCCCCCCAAACAGAAATCATGAAAACCAACAACGTGAGCGAAACTGATATGAATACGAACCCGGATCGCAGTTCTTTGAGTGCTGTCAGAAGCCCGGGCCGGAAATGGCCCATTCTCCAATCGGCTTTTGCCGGAATGATGTGCCTGGTGACCGCGATCGTTTCGACGGGTTGCGGTGGTATGAGTTCCTCCCCGCCGGTTCCTTCCGAGGCATACCGTTCCAAACCCAGTTCGACTCTCTCGGCTGGAGATGAAATCAGAGTGACTTTCTCGGGAGCTCCCGAGCTGAACGTGAAGCAAAAGATCCAGGCAAATGGCAAGGTCAGCCTGCCAACCATTGGAGACGTCAACGCGGCCGGAAGAACCATCACCAGCTTCCAAGCGGAGTTGACGTCGCTCTACGCGCCTCATTTGCAGGATCCGACGGTGATCGTTTCGCTCGAGTCCGCCGCTGCGGCCGTCTATTTGTCCGGAGAAGTTTTGAGACCCGGCAAAATTCCGTTGGATCGTCCGATGACCGCGTTGGAAGCGGTGATGGAGGCCGGCGGCTTCACAAGGTTCGCCAATCAAAAGCAGGTGATCGTCGTGAGAACTCAAAACGGCAAAAATCAGCGCTATGTGCTGAACTTGAAAGACGCGCTGTATGGCACGGACAGCAGCCCGTTTTACATGAGGACCTACGATGTGATCTATGTGAGGCAAAGCGCTTGGTAACACCTGCGAGACGGCGGCCCCGGCCCGAGGTGGCGTCGGTTATGATTTCAGGAATCGCTCGATGAGTTTGAGAATTTGAATCCTGCCTGAACGATCTTTCGACGAACTGGTAATGACCGGCGGGATATCTGGTAGAGAAGGCGGCAGGGTGGCCAAAAACTCGCTCACTGTTTTGTCGGTTTTTTTGAGGGATTGTTTGTCCGTTTTGGTGAATACCAGCGCAAAGGGTATTCCGCAGCCCGCCAGCCAGCCGACGAAACTCACGTCGATCGGCTGGGGAGTCAGGCGGGAATCGATTAGCACGAGGACCAGCCTGAGATTTTCCCGTTGTTCAAGGTAGTCGCCCACCGATTCGCTGAAGTTGATCTTCTCGCTTTTTGCAACTTTGGCATATCCATATCCGGGCAGGTCCACGAGGCACCAATCCTCGTTGATCACAAAAAAATTCAACAACTGCGTTTTCCCGGGAGTTGCTGAGACCTTGGCCAGGTCGGACTTGTTCGTCAGCATGTTGATCATCGACGACTTGCCCACGTTGG
>JACMMB010000183.1 GCA_014379305.1 Akkermansiaceae bacterium | reverse complement strand
TTTGAGTTTCTCCATGGTCCTGGCAAGATTCGTTACCTGCACAAAAGGCACCACATCCGCCGCGCCGACCGAAATACGCCTCACCGTCTCGGTGATTCCGACCGCCTTGTCTTTCGGCGTAACCACGGCATGCACACCCGCGGCATCGGCCGTTCTCAAAATGGCACCGAGATTGTGCGGATCCTGCACACAATCGAGAATCAGGATGAAAGGCACTTTCGTTTCGGTAATGATCGCCATCAGATCGGCTTCATCGAGCGCTGGTGAAATTTTCTCATCCGCCGGTTTCACATGCCGGTTTTCGCGCGCCTGCCGGCCTTTGTCGCCATGACTGCGCTCCACTTGACTTCTATGCTTCACATCGAAAGGGGAAACGTTTTGCTGAAAAACTGCAATCGTGAATAAGCCCGGATAAGGCGGGGAAATCATCCGCCCAGATAACTCATCTCCGCTTTCTTCAAAGCAACTTTTCCACGCAGCTCCGAGTAGCGATCCTCCCTTACGCGCCATATTCCTTCGATGGCCTGCTTGAGGATTTCGTCGCCTGCGTCGCTTCGTAAAATAGGGCGAATGTCGTGCCCGTTCTCCGCGAAGAGGCATGTGAACAGCTTTCCGTCTGCTGAAACGCGCAAGCGCTGACAATCCTGGCAGAACGGCGCGCTCACCGATGTGATGATTCCGATTCTGTTGTCGCTATCGGAGTGGCGCCAGTTTACCGCGACCTCTCCACGATAGGCGGGCTGTGTGGACACGAGTTGAAATTCCGACGATAGCCGGTGTAAAATTTCCGCGCCGCTCAACACCTCTGCCAACTCCCAGCCATTCGTTTCGCCCACATCCATGTATTCGATGAAACGGAGATCCACATTGGTTTCCCGCGCCCATTTCGCGAGGGGTATGATTTCCCCGTCGTTAACCCCGCGCTGAATCACCGCATTCACTTTTACCGCCAAGCCGAAGTTTTTCGCCGCCATGATCCCGGCAATCACCCGCTCAACCTTCGCCCCGGTGCCGTTCATCCTGGCAAAAATATCACCATTCAGCGCGTCGAGGCTGACCGTCACCCGGTTCATCCCGGCCAAGGCCAGCTCCTCCGCATGATGGGCAAGCAGCACGCCATTGGTAGTCATCGCCAGATCCTTTACCCCTTCGAGCGCCGCAATCATCGCCACCAGATCCGCGAGGCCACGCCGCAGCAAGGGCTCACCTCCGGTGAGTCTGACCTTTTCCACTCCCATCGGTACCAGCACCCGCACGACTCTCACCAGCTCTTCAAAGCTGAGTAGATCCGCTTGCGGCATGAAAGCGTATCCCGGCCCGAAAACCTCTACAGGCATGCAGTAGCGGCAGCGGAAATTACAGCGATCCGTCACGGAAATGCGCAGATCCCTGAGTCCTCTGCCAAGTCTGTCCTGCATTTGGCCAAGTTCCCGATATTTCAAGGAAGATCAACTACCAATCAAGGCCATGTCCCCTCGTTTGACATTGAACAGGTGTTTTGATAAGCACGATCATGGAAGAGCCGGAAGCGACAAAAGAATGGTATGTCACCCACGAGGGCCAGCAATTCGGCCCGGTTTCCATTGATGACTTGAAATTCGAAGCCGAACGCGGGCAGCTCAATCCACGCCTTGATATGGTTTGGAAAAATGGCATGGACGATTGGATTGCCGCAGGCGAGATCGAAGGCCTGTTTGAAAGAAACGCGATAGTTTCTCCTCCGGCTGATAATTTCACCGGGTTCGTCGGGGATGAAAGCAGGCAGGACCGGATGGCGAGCGAGGATCGATGGCCGGGCGTGCCAAGGATCACATATATATTCCTCAGCTTTGTTCTGCCCCTACTGTGGCTGACCCAGTTGAATCGGGTTATCAATCTTCTGGCATCGAATTTCTCCCCGAAAATATCCGGAATGCTGGTCTTGGTTTATTTTGCGATCCCGGTAATTTTATTCCTCACCGCGAATTTGAGACGGTTGGAGAACTTGGGGATGAACAGGTTCTGGATATTCGGGAATTTGGTGCCGTTACTGAATTTCTGGGTTGGTTATCGGGAGTTCGCCTGTCCGCCTGGCTATGCCAGGCATAAGAAAATGGATGGCTTGGGATGGTTTCTGGCGATCATTTACTGGTTTCCCTCCATCATGATCGCGGCATTGTTCGCATATGTTTTATGGTCCGCACCGGAGCTGCTTAAGGACGAGGACGGAACCCGGGGGGCGCGCGCTGAGGAGTTCCTGAGGCAAATACAGGATCTGCGCCGTGATTACCTGGAGCAGGGGAAACCCACCCGATGATCCACACTTCGAAAGAAACCGATGAGCGTCGGGAAGCAACCGGTCCTCGTTTAAAGGTGTCCGAAGAAGCGGTTCTACCATTGGAATGCTGGTGTCTGCATGGCGCTGTCGGTGCGGCATCCGACTGGCGTTCTTTGGCAAAAAAATTGGCGGAACATGGCATCTCGACCCGCGCCGTCGATCTCTGGCGTTTTCTGGAATGCCAGAGCGTTTCCATGTCGGATTTCGGGCGGCAACTCAATGCTCAGGCGGAGGGTGAGGTAGCGCGGGGCCAGCGGCGCGTGCTTATTGGCTACTCCATGGGTGGCAGGCTCGCTCTCCACGCCTTGTTAGCGGGCGGGTCGTGGGCTGCCGCAGTTATTATTTCCGCCCATCCAGGTATCCAGGATTTGGACCAAGCATCGAGCCGGCGAAGTAATGATTCAGATTGGGCGTGCATGGCCTTGACCATTCCTTGGTCTGAATTCCTCATGAAATGGAATGCGCAGGCCATCCTGGGCGGGCAGATCAGGGACGCGCGGGAGGAGAAAAAACTCCTCCAGCGCCGACGTGAAATCGCCCGTAGTTTCGTGGACTGGTCCCTTGGCGTCCAATCGCCACTCTGGGAAAGGCTGGGCGAAATTACTATTCCGACCCTCTGGATTGCCGGCGAAAATGATCCGAAGTTTGTAGACCTTGCGGAAGCAGCCGTTGCTTTATCAGCCAGCTCCTCATTGGCAATCGCGCCGGATTCCGCCCATCGTGTTCCATGGGAAAACGAAACCTGGCTGGCAAACCGGATTCTGGAGTTTGTTTCCTGATTAAAAATGAATCGCGTGGCCTTCCGCTGCGAGCGAGGCCTCGTGGATGACCTCCGACATGGTCGGATGCGCGTGGATGGTCGCATGGATATCATCGATCGTGAGTTCCTGATCGAGGGCAAGGCCCATCTCTGCGATCAGCTCGGTGGCGTTGTCGCCGATGATGTGCGCGCCCAGCAGCTCCTTGTGTTTTTTGCCGTAGAGCAGCTTCGCAAATCCTTCCGTCTCGCCTGCCGCAACCGCCTTGCCGATGGCCACGAATGGAATTTTCCCAACAATATATTCGATCCCTTCCTCCTTGAGCGCGCGCTCGGTTTTTCCGACCGATGCAACCTGCGGATGACAATAAGTACAACCGGGGAAATTGGTGACTTTGCGGGGCTTATAGCCATCAACGAATATTCCATCAACGCATTGGAAGGCTTCGAATGAGGCGACGTGGGCGAGCCACGGCGGACCGTTGATATCGCCGATGGCATAGACGCCGGGAAGGTTGGTTTGATAGCGGTCGCCGATTTTGATATAACCACGATCGGTGAGCTCCGGCTGGTGGCCGCCGGGAAGGACAGGCTGGATTCCGATGGCGACGAGGCATACGTCAGCGGAAAGGGTTCCGTTTTCCTTGGGGCCTTCGACAGTGATTTTGACATGGTCACCCTCGTCTGCGGTGGCTGTGACTTTCGTGTTGGTGAGACAACGGATGCCCTGTTTGATCAGGGATTTTTCCAGCGCTTCACCGATCTCCGTGTCTTCTACGGGAAGTATATTCGGCAGCATCTCCACCAGCGTCACTTTGGTGCCGAAGGCGTTGTAAATGTAGGCGAATTCAACGCCGATCGCGCCCGCGCCGATGATGATCATTTCCTTTGGCTGATCCTGAAGCACCATCGCTTCCTTGGAGCTGATGACGGTGGTGCCGTTGAATGCCAGCGAAGGAAGTGGACGGGATTTGCACCCGGTTGCGATAATGATGTTGCTGCCCTCAAGAACCTGTTGGGAGCCGTCATAAGCCACAATTCCGACTTTGCCCTCGGAGTCCAGCGAGCCATAGCCTTTGACATAATCGATATTGTTTTTCTTAAACAGAAACTCGATACCTCCGGCAAGGCGGTCGGAAACCTTGCGGGAGCGGCCGATCACCGAACCCCAATCGAAGGAAAGCCCTTGGAAGGAAAGGCCGAATTCACCGGCTTTGTGCATCAGGGTCTGATAAAGCTCGGCATTTTTCAGCAGTGCCTTCGTCGGGATGCAGCCCCAGTTCAGGCAGGTGCCGCCTGCCCGGTCAGCCTCGACGCAGGCGACTTTTTTACCAAGCTGCGCCGCGCGGATGGCGGCTACATATCCGGCAGGACCGCCGCCAATAACAATGAGATCGTAAGCCATAATATTCTAGAAAATCGGGTTCGGCGCGAGCGTGGGGCGGCGGCGCGGGATTGTCAAAGAGAGAGGGGGAAAACGTCTGTAAATCAAATCGCTTAAGTCATTGAGAGCACTTTTTCCACGATCCGCCTTGGATTCGGGAGTTGCTCGTTTTCGATGTGCGGGGAGTAGATGGCGGGGGCGTCGATGGTGCAGACGCGCTTGATCGGGCCATCGAGTTCGTCGAAGGCATGTTCCTGGATGAGGTGGGAAACCATGGCTGAGACCCCGCCGAAAGGTTTGGATTCATCGACGAGGACGACGCGGTGGGTCTTGGCGACAGTGGCGAGGATGGCATCGAGATCGAGCGGACGAATCGAGCGGAGATCGAGGACTTCAGCGTTGATGCCGTGTTGTTCTTTCAGAATTTCCGCAGCGGCGAGGGCGTGGATTACAGAGCGGCCATGGGCGATGAGGGAAATATCCGTGCCTTCGCGTTTCACTTCCGCTTTTCCGAGAGGAATGACGAAATCGCCGTCCGCCGGGTCGGGGACCTCTCCGGTGTTTCCGTAAAGGAGGGTGTTCTCCATGAAATAGACCGGATCGTTGTCCCGGATGGCGGATTTGATGAGGCCTTTGGCATCGGCAGGGGTGGCGGGAACGCACACTTTGAGACCGGGAAAAGCGGCAAACAAACCTTCGGGAACATGGGAGTGGGTTGCGCCAACGCCGGTGCCTCCGTTTGCGGGACCGCGGACGACGATGGGACAGCTGCAGAGGCCGCCGGACATGTAGCGGACGCAGGCGGCATTGTTGACGAGTTGATCGAAAGCGACCGAATGAAACGACCAGAACATCAGCTCCATGACGGGACGGACGCCGAGCATGGAGGCGCCGATGCCCATGCCGATGAAGCCGGCTTCGGAGATGGGGGTATCGACAATGCGTTTGTCGCCCCATTTTGCCCAGAGACCTTCGGTGACTTTATAAGCGCCGTTGTATTGAGCGACTTCCTCACCCATGAGGACCACATTTTCGTCGCGGGCTAGTTCTTCATCGAGTCCCTCACGAAGGGCTTCACGGTAGGTCAATGTGCGCATGATAGTTGGAGAATGGAAAAGTGAAATGCCTCTGCCGTAGATCAGGCGAAGAAGTGGTGGCCGATTTTTGAGGCTTCGGTGTGGTTATCGGTTTCCCAATACACATCGGTGGAAATATCCGCGATGGTGGGAGCGGGGGATTCTTCCGCGAATTTAACGGATTCCGCAGCTTCGGACTGCGCGGCTTTGTTGATCTTGTCAGCGGCTTCTTCGGTGAAGACGCCTTCTTCTACCAGACGGCGCCGAAATACGGCGATAGGGTCGTGGTTTTGTTTGTAGTTTTCGATTTCCTCCGGGGTGCGGTATTTCTTGTGATTCGCATCGGCGATGGAATGGCCGTAGTAGCGGTAGGTATCGATCTCAAGAACGGTCGGTTTGTGCTCCTTGCGGGCGCGCTCCATGGCGATGTGGGTTTTGGCGCGGATTTCGTAGATATCTGAACCGTCGATCACATCCCACTCGATGGCGTAGGCTTCGGCGCGCTGGGCGAGGCAGCCATTGTAGGCGGAAGAGCGTTTCTGTGAGGTGCCCATGGAGTAGCCGTTGTTTTCGATGATGTAAA